>DATNFQ010000017.1:0-2573 GCA_035606295.1 Patescibacteria group bacterium | reverse complement strand
CGGGAGATCGGCGGCACCCGCGTAGGCGAGCGCGTTCCGCAGGATCGCTGCGGACCGGACCGGCGCGCCATCATCGGAGAAGCCGACGACGCCGGCGTCGGCGAGCTCGCCGAGCGCCGCGAGCGTCTCGCCCGCGCGCCTCACCGTCACGGCTCCATAGGCGAGCAGCTCGACCGGTGAGCCGGATACGCTCGCGGCGCCTCGGACGGCCGCGAGCACGCCAGGCTCGTCGAGCGTGGGGGTCGTGTTCGGCATGGCGCAGACCGTCGTGAAGCCGCCGTGCGCGGCCGCCGCCAGCCCGCTCGCGACCGTCTCCGCATCCTCGTTCCCGGGCTCGCGAAGGTGCGCGTGCAGGTCCACGAACCCGGGCGCGACGACGACGCCGGTCGGGTCGATGCCGTCGGCCTCGGCGCCTTCTAGCCACGTCACGGTCTCGAGGATCCCATCCACGACGACGAGCTCGCCTGGCCCTTCCCTACCCTGCGCCGGGTCGACGAGCCAGACACGACTGAGGTCGAGATCCGTCATCGCGCGGCGCCCGCGAGCAGGTACAGCAGCGCCATCCGGATCGCGACGCCGTTGGTGACCTGGTCGGTGATGACCGACTGGGCTCCTGCGGCGACATCGGCGGCGATCTCGACGCCCTCGTTCATCGGCCCCGGATGCATGACGAGTGCCTCCGGCTTGGCGGTGGCGAGTCGCGCCGAGGTGAGCCCGTAGCGGGCCGCGTATTCGCGCAGCGACGGCAGCAGGCCCGACGCCATCCGCTCCCGTTGGATGCGGAGCGCCATGACGACAGCGGCGTCACGGAGCGCCTCGTCGACGGACGACGTGACGTGGAACCGGCGCGAGCCGGCCACGCCATGCCGCGCCCACGCCTCGAAGCCGCGCAGCAACGTCGACGGTCCACAGAGCCACAGGTCGGCGCCAGCCGCGGTCAGCGTCCAGATGTTGGATCGCGCGACCCGTGAATGCAGGACGTCCCCGAGGATGACGACTTTCCTGCCGGCGAGCGAGCCCAGCCGCGATCGCATCGTGTACAGATCGAGCAGCGCCTGGGTCGGATGGGCGTGCCACCCGTCACCCCCGTTGAGCACCGACCCGCTGAACACCTCCGCCGCCAGGTACGGGGCGCCGCTCACGCTGTGGCGCATCACCAGCATCTGGGCACCGAGCGCCTCGAGCGTCCGTACGGTGTCGACCAGCGACTCACCTTTCGAGACCGACGACGTCGCGGCGGCGACGTTGACGACGTCGGCCGACAGGTTCTTCGCCGCGACCTCGAACGACACACGGGTCCGGGTCGATGCCTCGTAGAACAGGATCGTCACGTTCCGGCCGCGCAACGCGGGAACCTTCGCGATCGGCCGGGCGAGCACCTCGCGCATCGCGTCCGCGGTGCGCATCACGAGGTCGATGTCGTCGATCGACAGGTCGTCGACGTCGAGGAGATGGCGATGTCTCCAGCCGACGGCCCCGTCCTCGGGTGCGACATCGACCGACGGGATGACCAGCTCGCCGGCGTCCGTGGGCCCGTCGAGCACGTCTGTCACGCGACGGGCTCGACCGCTCGGCGACTCTCGACGACCCGTTCGATGTCGACGCCGTCCTCGCCGTCGATCTCCTCGAGATGGACCCGGACGATCTCCTCGCGGGACGTCGGGACGTTCTTGCCGACATGATCGGCACGGATCGGCAGCTCACGATGGCCGCGGTCGACCAGCACGGCCAGACGGATCGCCTGTGGTCGCCCGAAGTCGACGAGGGCGTCCATCGCGGCGCGGATCGTCCGGCCCGTGTACAGCACGTCGTCGACGAGCACGATGGTCCGCCCATCGATGCCGAACGGGAGATCCGTGCCTTTGACGACTGGCTGCTGCGCGACGAGCGAGAGGTCGTCGCGGTAAAAGGTGATGTCGAGTGCACCGACCGCGATGTCGACCGATTCGTTCTCGGCGATCGCTTCTGCGATGCGGCGGGCCAATGGGACGCCTCGACGCTGGATACCGATCAGCAGCAGGCCTGACGTGCCTGCCTGCTTCTCGACGATCTCATGTGAGAGACGGATCGTCGCTCGACGGATCTCGTCGGCGGTCATGATCCGGCGTCCGGTCATCCGTACCTTCCTGGCCTCACTGGGCCACGCTGGCGGCCTCACGGGGCCACGGGCGAAGGGTCAGACCAGAGGATACCGCGCGACCCTCAGTAGACGTGGACCGTGACGTTCGTCACACCACTCCACGAGGGGCAGCCGCAGATCCGGAAGAAGTCCGGCTTGTACAGGTCGACGACGCGAGCCGGGTCCTGCGGGCCGTAGTCGGTGACCGTGCGTTCGATGCAGCCGCCGCCACCGCAGATGATCACGACGGTGCCGCGGGGCAGGCGCATCGCGGTCGTCCCATTGTTGTAGAAGGTGGCCTGGCCCTTGAGCGAGTAGCGCGCCGGTTTCCGGGCGCTGTCGGGGACGGTCTCCGGCTGATCGACATGGACCCTCTCGGTGGTTCCCGCATCGGGTTCCGCACCAGGCTCGTAGATCGCGGTCTGCGCATCCACGACCGCGACCGACTGCTGGG
>DATNFQ010000016.1:0-14206 GCA_035606295.1 Patescibacteria group bacterium | reverse complement strand
CCCGACCTGTTCTGGGGGCTGCGTGGCGCCGGCGCGAACTTCGGGATCGCGACGAGCCTCGAGTTCGAGCTGCACCAGTTCTCCGGGACCCTGCATCGCGGAGTCCACATCCACCCGGCGTCGGACATCCACGACCTGTGGGCCATGTTCCGCGACTTCGCGACCCGCGCACCCGAGACGGTCGCGGCGATCTTTACGGTGGCCCTCGCGGAGCCTGCCGCGTCCTACGCGGACGCCGTCGCCGGCCAGCCCATCGTGGTCATCTCCTACAACCACAGCGGGGCAGGGGAGGACGTCGAGCGCGACGTCGCGCCGCTCCTCGCCGGGCCGAAGCCGGCGTCGGCGAGCGGGACGACCGAGCCCTATCTCCAAGCCCAGCGCTCCAGCGACCTGCTCCTCGATTGGGGCTCGCGGAGCTTCATCATGGGGGGCTACCTGGCCGACTGCCCACCTGACGTCCTCGACGCGTTGGTCGCGCACGTCGAGCAGGTACCCGGGGAGAGCAGCATCTCGATCACCGCGATGGGCGGCGCGATCGATCGCCTGCCAGATGAGGCGAGCGCGTACACCGGTCGCGGCCGGCCGTTCGACGTCAGCCCTGACACGTCATGGTCCGATCCCGCCCTGGACGGGGCGAATGCGACGTGGGTCCGGGACGCGATGGCGATCGTCGAACCCCACCTCGTCCCCGGCCGCTACATCAACGAGCTGTCCGACGGCGGACCGGAGATCACCAGGAGCAGCTACGGCGACGCGAAGCTCGAGCGCCTCCGCCAGATCAAGCGCGCGTGGGATCCGACGAACGTCTTCCGCCTCAACCACAACATCGATCCCGCCTAGGACGGCGGGAGCCGCATCTCGAATCGTCGGTGGCCCGCGGTATCGACGATCCCGGCCTCGAGCGTCCCGTCGGCATCGATCTCGAGCGTGCCGAAGTTGAACCACGACTTCGCCTGCTCCCACGTCGTCACGTCCGTGGCAGCGGCCGGTCCGACCATGGCGAGCCGCTCCGGCGAGAGCGTCGTGTCGAAGTCGAGGTTCGGGAAGATGCCGGAGTTCATCGGGCCGGTCGCCATCTCATAGACGTGGAAGCCGGGCGAATCCGAGAACGGCGTGTAGCGGAAGACCTCGCCGAAATGGACATCGGTCGTGATCCAGAACAGGTCGTCGACCGCGTGCTGCTGCGCGAAGCGCAGGATGTCGAGGAGCTCGCGCTCGAAGCCGGTCGCCTGATCGAAGTTCGCCCAGCCGTCACGGCCGTTCGCCGCCGGGAAGCCGGTCGGGACCGAGATCGGCACGCTCGAGACGACGACCTTCCATATCGCGGTCGATGAGACGAGCGTCGTCTTGAGCCAGGCGCGCTGCTTCGCACCAAGCATCGACTTCGGGGTGGGCTGATCGTCAAGCGCGCTGTTCGCGTCGCGGTACTGACGCGTGTCGAGCACGATGAGCTCAAGGTTGGCGCCGTACCGGATGGACCGGTATAGCCGGTCGGGGTCGGCTGGATCCCGTGTGATCGGCGTGTAGTCCAGGAACGCCTGCCGACCGAGCGGCATCAGATGCACCGCGGGGTCGTAGGGCGGCGTCGCACGCGTATCCGTGAGCGGTCCGAAGTCGTTCACGACCTCGTGGTCATCCCACACGCCAACATAGGGCGCAAATGCGAGCAGCGACTGCAGGCCCGCATCGGACCGGTTGTAGTGGTAGTGCGCCCAGAAACCGGGGAGGTCGGTCGCCTGCGCCTGCGCGCGAGCGATCTGGGCATTCCCATACCGCCCGACGGGAAGGCACACATCGTCCGCGTAGATCATGTCGCCAAGGCCGACGAAGATGTCCGGATCCCAGTCCTCGATCGTGCGGGCGATGGGCACGCCGTCGGTGACGTCACGGCACACGTTCTGGCCTGACACGTCGCCGCCGTAGGCCAGGCGCACGTCGGCCGGCTCGTTCGGATCCGGCGCTGTTCGGAAGGACCCCTCGACCTCGGGACCGCGAGCCCGACCGGACGGTCCCTCGCTCACCCAGGTTCGATAGCGATAGCGGGTGTCGGGGCGGAGTCCCTGGAGGGGGATCTGCCCGGCGAAGTCATGGTCGGCGGTCAGCTCCACGGGTGCGATCGCGCGATGGGCGCCCCCGGCAAGGCGCACATTCAGCCGACCCTCTGCGGCACCTCGGGCCCACAGGATCGCCGAATCGGCGCGCACGTCACCGATCACGACACCATGGGTGATGACCGGGCCGCCGCCAGCGGCCGCGACGGCTGGTGATGATGGAGCCAGGAGCAGGAGTGAGACCGCCATCGACAGCGGCACGCGGACGACTCTCATGGCACCCCCCTTGCCGACTCCGACCGTGAGTCGTCCAGCCTACGCTCGAGGACGACCTACCGATCGACGGTCTTGGCCTCGAAGATCTCCCACTGACCAGGCACGCCACGCAGGGTCGTCTCGCCCAGCGCCTTGAACGTGAGGTCCGTGCCGGTGACGAGGTCGCGGATCGTCTTGGTGACGACGATCTGACTCGGCGCCGCCGCACCCATCACCCTCGCAGCGATGTGGACCGCGATACCGCCGACACCGGTCTCGCGGCGCTCGATCTCCCCCGTGTGGACGCCAGCCCTGGTCTCGAACCCGAGATCCCGCGCCGCGTCGATGAGCCCGAACGCGCAGCGGAGCGCGCGCGTCGGGGCGTCGAAGACGGCCATGACACCGTCGCCCGCGAACTCCACGTTCTGACCGTGCCAGCGCTCGACCTCGCCCCGGACGACACGCTGGTGCTGCTCCAGCAGCTTCTTCCACGCGCGGTCGCCCATGACGGAGGCGCGTCCCGTGGAATCGACGATATCGGCGAATAGCACCGTCGCGAGCGTGCGATCGATGTCTTCAGCGGCCTGGAGGGAGCGCACCTGCTCGCGCGTCCACTGGTACTCATCGAAGAACCGGCCGGCCGGGATCTCCGAGTCGGGCACGTACCGCAGCAGGACGACTCCGGACCCGAACGTTCGCGACTCGGTGAGGCGCAGGTAGTGGGTGTCGATGCGGTCGTGGAACAACCGCTTGCCACTGCCAAGGATGACCGGATAGATGAGGAGCCGATACTCGTCGACGAGTCCATGGCGGAGCAGCTCGTCCACGAGATCGGGGCTGCCGTAGACGATCATGTCGCCGCCAGATGCTTCCTTGAGCTTGGCGACCCGCGCTGCGATGTCACCCGAGATGATCGTCGTGTTGTTCCAGTCAGCTCGCTTGAGCGTGTTGGACACGACGTACTTGGGGATGCTGTTCATCTTCGCGATGAGTTCCTGATCGCCGACGGTCTGCGTCGGCCAGAAGGCCGCCCAGATCTGCCACGTCCGCCTACCGAGGAGGAAGGCATCCGCGGACATCGCCTGACCCTTGTTGAAGACCTCGTCCTCATCGGTCTGGAAGCGCAGTGCCCAGGCGTTCCGACCGCTGCGATGCTCGTCGAACCCGGGTGCCTCGATGATCCCGTCGAGCGTCACGAACGCCGTCACGATCAGCTTCATGCCCAGAAGCCTAGTCTGCGGAGGCTCCGGCGAACGGATCGTCCCAGCCGAGTCCGCGCGGTCAGGCGCGTCCGCGCGTTCGATCGCGGTCGACGATCTCCTTGTCGAGGCGCTCGGCGGCATGATCGACCGCCGCTCGCAGGTCGGAGGTTGCGGTCGGCCCGGCCCATCCGAATGCCACCGAGACGAGGTCGGGCGTCCTGATCTGGCGATCGCACGCTGCGCGGGCACGTTCCACGAAGTTGATGGCTGCGATCTCGTCGGTCTCGATGAGGAGGATCCCGAAACGCGAAGTCTCGAGGCGGGCGATGTGATCGCTCGACCGGACCTCGACGGCGAGCGTTCTTGCAAGCTGGACGAACAGTCGGCCAGCCGCGTCTGCGCCCCACACGGCGGAGAAGCTGTCGACCCCGAAGAGCTCGGCCAGAACGATCGTCGCCGGACCGTGATAGCGCTTCACGCGCGCCGTTTCACTGGAAAGGATCCGATCCCACAGCCGCGGCCCATCCGTGCCTGTCAGTTGGTCGGTCCATCCATGTGGCTCGACGCGCCATTCGATGACGCCCGCTTCGCCGGTCGTCGGGCCTGTCGTCTCCGTCGGATCTGCTGCCGGTTCCACGCCTACCCTCACGCACGCCCGCGCGGGCCCCGGACCCCTTGGCGGACGTGTCGATGATGCCTAGGTTCCGGGCACTATGACCCGGCGTGAGATGTACCTCTTCAAGCGGCGAAAGTCCCGTTCGTTGCCGGATCGCGCCGGTATCCTCCGCCGGTGCTGCTTACGGGCCGCGTCACCGACTCGCTCGTCCCGACGAGGCTCGGGCGGAGCTTCCGCTGGCTGCTTGCGTCATCGATCATCACGAACATCGGTGACGGGATCGCGCTCGCCGCCGGTCCGTTGCTCGTCGCGTCGCAGACGCGCGATCCGTTCATCGTCTCGTCCGCCGTCCTCGTCCAGTGGCTGCCGAATCTGCTCTTCGGCATCCCGGCCGGGGCGATCGCCGATCGCATCGATCGTCGCCGGATCATCGCGGGTGTCAACCTCGCGCGGGCCGCGGTCCTCGCGGTACTCGCCACGACGATCGCGGGCGGGGCGATCAGCATCGTCGTCGTCCTCGGTGCCCTGTTCATCCTGGGCACAGCCGAGATCTTCTCGGACGTCGCCGGCGAGAGCTTGCCGCCGCAAGTGGTCGAGCGAGCCGACTTGGGCATCGCCAACGCCCGGCTGACGACCGCCTACTTGCTCACCAACCAGCTCGTCGCCCCTCCGATCGGCGCCTTCCTTTTCACCATCGGGATGGCTTTGCCCTTCGCGGTGAACGCGGTGTGCTTCACCCTCGGGGCGATCCTCGTGACTCGGGTCGTCATCGACGTCACGAAGGCCGAAGTCTCCACGACGGAGGAGCGACACCTCCGCGCCGAGATCGTGGAGGGTTTCAGCTGGTTGATGGGCAACCCACCGATGCGGACGCTCGCCCTCACGATCGTCGCCTTCAACGTGACCTACGGTGCCGCGTGGGGCGTCTTCGTCCTATACGCAAGCGATCGACTCGGGATGGGACCCGTCGGGTTCGGGCTCCTGACGACGGCGGCGGCGATCGGCGGGATCGTCGGCACCGCTGCGTACGGTCGCCTGGAACGACGCTTCTCCCTTGGGACCATCATGCGCGGCGGTCTGCTGATCGAGACCTTCACGCACCTTTCGTTCGCGCTCACCACGGCGCCGATCGTCGCGCTGGTCACGATGGGCGTCTTCGGCGCACACGAGTTCGTGTGGGGCACCACATCGACGGTCGTTCGACAGCGCGCCGTGCCGGACGAGCTCCTGGGTAGGGTGACGGGTGTCTACACCGTCGGCCTGGTCGGCGGACTGGTCATCGGGACGCCGATCGGAGGGCTCCTCGCGCGCGAATTCGGTATCACGGCGCCGTTCTGGTTCGGGTTCATCGGCTCGGCGATCCTCGTGATCGTGCTGTGGCAGCAATTCGACAAGATCGCTCACGAAGGAGCCGTCTGACCCACGCGTCGCCACTACACTCGCGCGAACGACGGCCCGATGTTGACTTCGAGGGGAGGGGATGGATCCCGATCCGCTTGCGCTGCCTCCGGACCGGATGCGCGAGATGGGCTATGCGGTGGTCGACATGCTCGTCGCCCGCATCGCGGCACTGCGCGACGGTCCCGTCCTTCAGACCGAGACGCTCGACGCCATGCGCGACCGGCTGGCCACGCCGCCGGCGTCAGGGCCGACCGAATTCGCGGAGCTCCTCGCCCGTCTCGATCAGGACGTCCTGCCGTACGTCGGCCACTTCGATCATCCGCGGTTCTTCGGCTATATCCCCGGCGCGGGCACGTGGCCGGCCGCACTCGGCGACCTGATCGCGGCCGCCACCAACATCGACGCAGGCTCGTGGCGGGAGGCAGTCGGCCCGAGCACGCTCGAGCTGACCGTTCTCGAGTGGTTCCGCGAATGGATCGACTATCCGGAGTCGGCCGCTGGCGTCCTCGTCAGCGGCGGCTCGGCGGCGAACCTCACGGCGATCGCGTGCGCCCGTGAAGCCCTGATCGGCCCCATGTCGCCGCGCATCGTGATGTATACGGGCGACCAGTCGCACTCTTCGGTGGCCCGCGCGGCGCGCCTCCTCGGGTTCCGGCCAGATCAGCTCCGCGTCCTGCCGACCGACGACGACTTCCGCCTTCGACCGGGCGACGTCGCCGCGGCGATCGACGCCGACCTCGCCTCGGATCGGCTGCCCTTCCTGGTGAGCGCCAACGCCGGCACGACCAATACCGGAGCCGTCGATCCGATCGGGGAGCTCGCGGACGCGTGCCACGACCGCGGCGTGTGGCTGCATGTCGACGGCGCGTACGGAGCGTTCGCGGTCCTGACCGAACGCGGTCGAGCCGCGATGCCGGACCTCGGCCGAGCCGACTCCGTCACCCTCGATCCGCACAAGTGGCTGGCGATGCCCTTCGAGGTCGGCTGTCTGATGGTCCGCGAGGGCCCGCTGCTGGAGCGGGCCTTCGAACTCCATCCGGAATACCTGAGTGAAGGCGCCCATCACTCCGGCGTCAACTTCGCGGACCGTGGACTGCAGCTCACCCGCGCGAGCCGTGCGATAAAGGTCTGGCTGGCGATCCAGACGTTCGGTCTCGATGCGTTTCGGGCGACCATCGATCGAGCCATCGACCAGACGCTCGCCGCGCAGACGATTATCCAAGCGGACGAACGGCTCGAGCTCGTGACCCCGGCGTCGCTGGGTGTGCTGACGTTCCGTCGCCGCGGTGGCACGGACGAGCCGGCGGCCGGTACGGATCGGCGGAACGAGGCGATCGTGCGGTCGCTCGCGGCGAGTGGTGATGTCCTGCTGACGGCGACGACGATCCAGGGTCGCTATGCGATCCGCCTGTGCGTGCTGAACCACACGACGACCGATGACGATGTCGCGTTCGCCATCGACCGCGTGGCCGAAGCCGACGTGTCTGAGCTCGCCATCGCAGCGCCGGCGCCCGCCGGCCGGCCCGTTGCCGGAACGACCGTCGAGTCGATCGACCCCGCCGGTCCTGCATTCGAGGTCGAGGGCCTCCGGCGCGTCGCGGGTTTCGAGTCGATCACCGCGGACCAGGCCGACCGCTTCCTTGCTGCGGCGCGCGAGGAACGGCATGGGGCAGGGGAGGCGGTGACGGAACGCTGGGCGCACGCTCGAACGTTCTATGTGGTGCTCGACGGCGAACTGGCGGTGACGGTGGATGGCGTCGAGGTGAACCGTCTTGGGGCCGATGCGTCGTTCGGCGAGATCGCCGCGATCGACTGGGGTCGCGACTTCAGCTACGGCCGAACGGCGACCGTGACCACGACGACGCCCGCGCGACTGCTCGCCATCCCCGGGGCGGCGCTCCGCGAGCTGATGCTGGACGCACCCGCGATCGACGCGGCGATCCGCCAGACCGCGTACGAACGGATGCATCGCGTCGCCGCACCGACGACCTGACCGTTTCGACGATCTCGTCTCACGGCGCCCGGCGCTGCCAACTGGCCACCGATCCGACGCTCCAGTCGAACTGCGTCGACGAGCCGTCATCGATGTCGATGATCACGGGCTTGGCGACCGATCCCGTCCCGTTCGGATAGGTCGTGTAGCCATCGATCACCGTCTTCGGCAGCGAGAGGATGCTCCGACCGTCAGGCGACCACTCGATGAGAGCGCCCTCCGCGGCTGGAGCGACACCGATCGGCTCGGCGTGGCCACCGGACGCCGGCACGATCCCGATCGGGCGGATCTGCCAGTCACCAGCATCGTCGCGCTGCCAGCGATCGAACGCGATGCGATCGCCGGTCGGCGCCCAGGTCGGGTCATTCTCGATCCATGCGCCGGTGTCATCCGTGAGCCGGTGGAGCCCGCTCCCGTCGGCAGCCATGACGAATGTGCGGGTCTCCGCGGCGTCCAGGCGGATGGCGAATGCGATCGCCTTGCCGTCAGGGGACCAGCGAGCCGGCCCGGCGAGCGTGCACGAGCACTGCTGTGCGGCCGGACCGATCAGCTGGCGTGGACGGGACCCGTCCCGAGCCATGAGGTAGAGGGCCCCAGGGTCCCCATCGCGCTCGTACAAGAGCTCGGCGCCATCGGGCGGCCGTGATGCGCTTGGCTCCAGATGGACGGCATCGACGACGAGGCGCCCCGCAGAGCCGTGGATCGAATGGCGGAATATCCGCCCATCCGCGTCATTCACGAGGAGCGCGTTGCTGTCGGGTGTCCACTCGAGTGCCGCGGGCATGGGCACAGGGACTGCGGTGACCATCACCGGGCTGCCGCCGTCCGCGGCGCTCACGAAGATGTCGAAGCGGCTCTGATCGGTGGGGACCTGCCGAAGGAAGGCCAGTCGAGATCCGTCGAGCGAATAGACCGGGTTCCGAACGATGCCAGGCCCGTCGATGAGCGCTGTCGTCGCCCCCGTGATCGGGTCTCCGACCATGATGTCGCCGTCGATCGCCCAGGCGATGCGTCCGTTCCTTGCCGGCCCGAACGGGGGCGTGGTCCCGCTTCGATGGCTGAGAAGGGCCGGCGTCGCGGCAACGACCATCACGACGAACAGTGCCACGACCAACACGCGCACAGGGATGAGCGGGGAGACCACAGGGCGCATGGCGACATCGAGGTCTTCGACGATCGCAGATCGCGTGCGCTCCTCGTCGATATCGAGGGTCATGGTGCCTGCCCCTTCCAGCCTCGCGGCCCCGCGGACGTCGCGGACCGGTCGTCAGCTCAGAGGGCGGATCCGGTCATCCTGCGTTCCATCTCGACCGCCGGCGTACAGCCGAGGCGCTCGTCAGGGGGCGAGGCGCTGCCAGGAGGCGGTGCGCAACCCAGGGACCGAGACCATGACGGGCGGCGAAGCGTTGGTGACGTCGAAGATCCCGAGGGTGTCATATCCGGATACGTGGTCGGGGTTGTCCGGGCGCGTAAAGATGTACGTGAGGATGTGGGCGCCGTCCGGAGACCAGACCGGCTGGTCGTGGGTCACCAGCGCACCCTTCAACATGATGATCTGACGGTCGGCGACATCAAGGATCTCGAGCTGACCCCTGTTGCCCGAATCCAGCATCCTCGCGAAGGCGATCTTGGTGCCGTCCGGGGACCAGATCGGGAAGGACTCCCCCTCTGGCCCGTTCGTGAGCTGTTGCTCATCGGTCCCGTCGGCATTGATGAGATGCAGGTCGGCTTCATCTCCGACGCCAGGGGCCAGGAAGGCGATCCATTTGCCGTCCGGCGACCAAACGGGGGCGCCACCACCTGGAACGGACGAAAGCGGGCGCAGATCCGACCCATCGGGCCGCATCACGTACACGCCGTCGGCATCGCTCGACGTGCGCCCGAAGGCGAGCATGGTCCCGTCCGGTGACCATTGGGGATTGTGGCCAAAGACGCCGCCCAAGAGCGCGCTCGTTCCATGCTCGACATCGGCGACGAATATCCGGGCATCGGGCGTCGGGAACATCGCTCCACCCGAGTCGTCGAATCGCGTAGCTGAGATCGCGATCCATCGGCTGTCAGGCGACCAGACGATGAAATCGTCGACGATGTTCAACTCAGGTATGAGGGTGGTCGGCGCCGTACCATCGGCGCGCATCACCATCAACGACTTGCTCTTGTCGTCGAGGGCCGACTCGAACGCGATCTTGGTTCCGTCCGGCGAGAAGGTCGCGTGCCCATCCCAGTGCGCCCCCCCATACAGCTTGACCCGGTTCCCGCCGTTGGGGTCGGCCAGATAGATGTCGCCCCCGACCTCCATCACGATCGCCCCCGGCCTGGCCGGGCCGATCGGCGGCGGCAGGGGATGCCCCGTTCCGGCCAGGACCGCCAGCGTGAGGAGGACGGCGGCGAGGAGGCCGACGACCGCGACGATGCCCACCCTGCGTGTGTGCCACGCCACCCGATCGACCGAGGCCGACGGTAGCCACCAGTCGAGTGTCCGCCACGCCGGACGTTGGGGCATGCGACCGACGCCGGCCAATGCCCCCTCGAGCAGCCCATCCGGCGCATGGCTCGACGAGCCCGCCTCGAAGTAGGCACGCATCGTCTGATCGAGATCGGTCCGAGCGGTCATCGGATCGTCTCCGTGGCCATCCGCTCGCGGCCACGAGCTTCAGCCTGTAGTTCGGCGCGCATGGCAGAGGTCGCCCGATTGAGCCGGGATTTGACGGTTCCGACGGGCACGCCGAGCACCTCGGCGGCCTCCTCGTGGGTGAGGCCGAGGTAGTGATGCACGACGAGCGCCGCCCGGAGCTCCGGCTTGAGGCGCCGGAACCCGCGATCGACCTCATCCCGGTCCTCGAGCGCACGACCGGAGTCTGCGACGGGACGATCACCGCCGACATCCAAGGCGCGCACGGCAGCCTGCCGTCGCTCCAGGCTCGCGGCCCGATAGACGCATCTGACGAGGATCCGATGCAGCCAGGCGGTGAACCGATCGGGGTCGCGCAGTGCGCGAAGGTCACGCCATGCCAGTATCAGCGCCTCCTGGACCGCATCCTTCGCCAAGTCGCTGTCGCGCAGCATGAGCTGGGCGACGTCGAACAAGTGGCCGACCGACTGTTCTGCCAGTCGGCCGAACGCCTCCCGGTCACCACGTTGCGCACGCTCAACCAAGTCGCGCTGCACGTTCGCCTCGAAACGGCACCCGTCTGACCCATAGGGCAGGCAGTGACGATGTTCGTTCCATCTTCGTCCTAGCGGGTCTCGCCAGGGCGGTTGGGATGACGTCCCGGAGCGCTTGGATCAATGGGCGGGATGGTCCAGGGGTCGTCCCACGTTCGCCGACTTGACCTGCTGCGACGATCCCGTCAGGGCGCTAGGCGCTGCCATGACGAGTCGTATAGACCCGCAATCGGGATGTCAACCGCCTCGGAGCCGTTCGTGGCGTCGAAGATCGCCAGCGCATCTTGGGACTGCACCGATCCGGGATCATCCGGGGTTCCCCAGACATAGCCGAGGATATGCGAGCCATCCGGCGACCAGACCGGTGGGTTTGCGGTCACGAACGGACCTTGCAGCGTGGTCACACGACCGTCGCTGACGTCGAGGATCTCCATCTCGGCCTTGATGCCGTACGGATTCTGGTTGGTCAAGAACGCGATCTTCGTGCCGTCCGGGGACCAGACCGGGAACGACTCGTCTAAGGGGGTGTCAGTGATCTTCTGCACATCGTTGCCGTCGACGTCGACCAGATAGAGGTCGGAGTCGCGGTCGATGCCCTCAGCCAGGAACGCGATCCTCCTGCCGTCCGGCGACCAGGCCGGGACGCCGCCCCCGGGGAGGGACGACAACTGGCGTAGCCCGGTCCCGTCGGGACGCATCAACCACAGGCTGTCCGGCGGTCCTGAGCAGCAGCGATAGTTTCGCCCGAAGGCGAGCATCGTCCCGTCTGGCGACCACCGGGGATCATGGCCGAAGAGCTCCGACCCACCGACGATCGAGGCCGTTCCACGCCCGACATCGCCGACGATGATCCGCACGTCGACACCTGGAACATGGGACCCACTCGGTACGGATACCTCATCCATCGGCCGAGCGGCAGTCGCGATCCAGCGACTGTCCGACGACCAGGAAATGACCGTGTCGTCCTCGGCCATCCGGCTGATCAGAGTCGTCGTTCCGGTGCCATCCGCCCGCATCACCATCAGCGCAGTGCTGTTGTCGTCCTGTCCTGACTCGAACACGATCTTCGTGCCATCCGGTGAAAACATCGCGTGGCCGTCCCAGTGAGGGCCGGCAAAGAGCTTGGTGCGGTTTCCACCGTTGGCGTCCGCGAGGTAGATGTCGCCACCGATGTCCATGGCGATCGCCCCCGGCTTGGCCAGCCCGAACGGTGGCGGCAGTCGATGCCCGGAGCCGCCGAGAACGACGAGCGAAAGCAGTACCGCGATCAGCAGTCCGACGACCGCGACGATGGCGACGCGCCGGCCATACCAGGCACCGAGATCGGCCCATGCGGACGGCAGCCACCAGTCGAGCGTTCGCCAGGCCGGCCGCTGCCGCGTTTGGCCGACGACAGTGAGCGCCGCCTCCAGCAAGCCGTCGGGCCGCGTGCTCGTGCTTCGGGCGACGAAGTAATCGAGCATGGTCCGGTCGGCGTCGATCTGCGCGGTCATCGGATCGTCTCCGTGGCCATCCGGTCGCGGCTGCGAGCTTCGGCGTCGAGTTCCGCGCGCATCGCGGCCGTGGCTCGATTGAGCCTTGACTTGACCGTTCCTGCGGGAACGCCAAGAACCTCGGCTGCCTCGTCGTAGGTCAGCCCGAGGTAGTGGTGGACCACGAGTGCGGCTCGAAGCTCCGGCTTGAGGCGGCGGAAGCCGCGATCGACCTGGTCGCGGTCTTCTAGCTCACGACTCGAGTCCGGGAGGACGGCATCGGCCATGCCATCAAGGGAACGCACAGCGGTCTGGCGCCGCTCCTGCGTCGCGGCTCGATACACACACCTGACGAGGATCCGGCGCATCCAGGCGGTGAACCGATCCGGATCACGGAGGGCTCTCAGGTCGCGCCACGTCAGGATCAACGCTTCCTGGACCGCGTCCTTCGCGAGGTCGCTGTCGTGGAGCATGAGCTGGGCAACGTCGTACAAGTGACCGATCGACTGTTCGGCAAGCGCGCCGAACGCCTCGCGGTCGCCCCGTTGCGCTCGTTCCACCAGGTCCCGCTGCACGTTCGCCCTCGAAACGGCATTCGCCTGACCAAGAGGGCAGGCAGGGACGACGTTCGTTCCATCTTCGTCCTGGCGCGTTTCCGAGACGCCGGCCTATCCCGGTAGGAAGTCAGGACGCGGTCAGATCGCGAACAAGCGGAGGGCATTCTCGCCCCGGACCGCGTCGCGCTGATCCGGCGGGAGCGCCGCCGTGTGGGCGAGCGATCCCGTCACGTCGTGGACCTGGTGCGGCCAGTCGGTCCCGAACATCACCCTATCCGGCCCGACCACGGAGATCAGGTAGCGCAAGGCTCCGAGGTCGTAGGTGATGCAGTCGTACCAGATCCGGCGCAGGTAATCGGTCGGTTTGGCGGTCATGCGGCGCCGCTCCGGCAGCTCGACCTCGTCGCCCTTCTCCATCCGACCGACGAGGTAGGGAAGCGCGCCCCCACCGTGCGAGGCGATCAGCTTGAGGTTCGGGTAGCGGTCCAGGAACCCGTCGAAGATCATCCGCTCGATCGCCAGCGTCGTGTCGAACATGAAGCCGACCAACCAGGACAGGTCGTATCTGCGCATGTCCATGAGGTCGGTGCCGGGTGGCTCGCCGGGATGGATGAGGACCGGCAGCGCGCGACGGTCGATCTCCGACCAGATCGGCTCGAACGCCGGCTCCGTGAGGCTTCTTCCCGCGACGTTGGCGATGACCATCACGCCGACGGCGCCTTCGTCACACGATCGGCTCAGCTCATCTATCGCTCGACCTGGGTACTCCCAGGGAAGCGATGTGAACCAGCGGATCCGATCGCCATATCTGCGCTGTGCCTGGGCCATGGTGGCGTTGGACTCGCGCGCAGCCTCCGCGCTGACGTCCTCGCCGCCCCAGTACACGTTCGGGCAAGTCAACGACACGATCGAGACATCGATGCCCGCGGCGTCCATCGCCCGGATGCGCTCGTCGTAATCGAAGTGGGCGGGCTGCGGGAACACGACCGGCGTCTCGCCGCGGAAGATCTCGTCCTTGCCATCCGGACGGGTCTGGACGTTGTACGGACCCCCATGCGCCCGCAGGAGCTCGAGCCAGTGCCGCGTGAACATGTGGGTGTGGACGTCGATGATCGGCATCGACCGATGATGCGCCACCGGACCACGAGGATCGAACCGATCGGGCGGACGCGGAACCCCCAGGTCATCGCCGGGAGCTGACGACCGTTCTGAGCCGGGAATCACTGACGGCCCGCTGCACGTGCGACGGGCCGTCGTGGTGACGCTGCGACGTTTGCTAAGCCTCGCAGCCGACCTACTCGGTCGCGAACTCGCGAAGCTTGCGGCTGCGCGACGGGTGGCGCAGCTTCCGCAGGGCCATCGACTCGATCTGCCGGATGCGCTCGCGTGTCAGACCGAACTCGTTACCGACCTCCTCCAACGTGCGCGGACGCCCGTCGTCGAGGCCGAACCGAAGTCGGATGACCCGCTGCTCGCGGCCCTCGAGGCTGTCGA
>DATNFQ010000015.1:0-11836 GCA_035606295.1 Patescibacteria group bacterium | reverse complement strand
CTCGCGGGCTGAAGGCGCGCTCGGCCCGGTGCCGCTGTCGGCGGTCGTCCGAACCGCGCCTGCGCGGAGGCAGAGGCCGACGGAGAGCCCGCCGGTGCGGCCGTAGGAAGGGTCGACGGCGCGCTCGACGAGGCGGTGCAGGCGATGATCGAGCATGTCGCGAGCACGACAAGGATCGCGCGCGTGAGGAGATGCATGCAGCGATGCTCATGACGGGTGCATCCTCGCACCACTGCCCATTGGTCCCGGTCGACGGGATAGGACGCGTCGCGTGCTGCGGGATACATGGCTGCCCGGGCCGTCGCGCTGCGACACTGCCGGGCCATGACGACCGACCAGCCAGCCGACCTCGTCCTCCGCGGTGGCCGCATCGCGACGATGGATCCTGCCCGATCGTGGGCGACCGCCCTCGCCGTCCGCGGGGAGCGGATCGCCGCCGTCGGCCACGACACCGATGTCGCTTCGGTCGTCGGACCCAGCACACGTGTGATCGAACTCCGCGGTCGGACGGTCACGCCCGGGTTCCAGGACGCCCATGTCCATCCGGTCCATGGCGGGCTCGGGATGCTGCGCTGCAACCTGTACGAGGACGCCGCGTCGGGACCGGGCTACGACAAGATCGAGAGATACGCGCGAACCCACCCCGATGAGCCGTGGATCCGTGGCGGCGGCTGGTATATGGCCGCATTCGAAGGCGGCACGCCACGACGGGAGGATCTCGACCGGGTCGTCTCTGACCGCCCGGCGTTCCTTACCAACCGGGATGGCCACGGTGCGTGGGTGAACTCGAAGGCCCTCGAGCTGGCCGGGGTCACCGCCGACACACCGGACCCGGCTGACGGGCGGATCGAACGGGATGAGGATGGGACGCCTTCCGGCACGCTCCACGAAGGCGCGATGGATCTCGTAACACGCCTGATGCCCGACGACACGCCGGCGGAGCTCGAAGAGGCTCTCCGCCTCGGCCAACGGCACTTGCACAGCTTCGGGATCACCGCATGGCAGGACGCGATCGTCGAACCGCACGCGGAGGAGCGCGCGTATGTCGCGCTCGCGAACCGTGGCGAGCTCACGGCCCGTGTCGTCGGGGCGATGTGGTGGGACCACCATCGGGGCGCCGACCAGATCGACGAGTTCGTCGAGCGCCGTCGGACGACATCGATCGGCCGGTATCAGGCGACCAGCGTCAAGCTGATGATGGACGGCGTCCTCGAGAACTTCACGGGCGCCATGCTCGAGCCGTATCTCGACCGGCAGGGCGCGGTCACCGACAACCGGGGCCTCCTGCAGATCGACCCGGATGGCTTGGCGACGTGGGTCCCGACGCTCGACGCGCTTGGCTTCCAGCCGCACTTCCACGCGATCGGTGATCGCGCGGTGCGCGCCTCCCTCGACGCGGTCGAGGCCGCGCGACGTGCCAACGGTCTGTCGGATACCCGGCCGCATATCGCCCACATCCAGGTCATCCATCCAGACGACCTCCCGCGGTTCCGACGACTGGAGGTCGTGGCGAATGCCCAGCCGCTCTGGGCCGGCCATGAGGATCAGATGGACGTCCTCACCATCCCGTTCATCGGCGACCGCTGGACGTGGCAGTACCCGTTCCGCTCCCTGCGGGCAGCTGGCGCAGTGATCGCGATGGGCTCGGACTGGAGCGTCTCGAGCCCGAACCCGATCTGGGAGATGCATCTCGCCGTCGAACGCAGAAACCCCATCCAATTTGCCGGCTACCGCCCGGTGTTCCTCCCCGAAGAGCGGATGGACCTGATCGATGCGCTCGGGGCGTTCACGAACGGGTCGGCCTATGTGAACCACCTGGACACCGAGACCGGCACGCTCGAGGTCGGCAAGCTCGCCGATCTGGCTGTCCTTGATCGCGACCTGTTCGACCGTGGAGCCGGCCCGATCATGGATGCGCGCGTGGTCGGGACGTTCGTCAGCGGCGTGCCGGTGTTCGAGGACGCCGCCCTCGACGCCTGAGGGCGCCGTCCGGCATGGACGGATGACGATGTCGATTCGACATCGCACGTCGATATCGACCGAGCGGCCGTGGAGGGATGCTCTGCCTGCGCAGACCGGAACAGATCCGGTGACGCAGGAAGGAGCGAACAGCCATGAACGCACTGGCGATCGGGTACGTGAACGCCCATCTCCAAGAGATCATCGAGGACTCCGCCCAGCAGCGTCGGGCCCACGTCGGCCGGCCATCAGCCGTCGACCGGATCCGCTCCGCAGCGTCACGGGCCAAGGCCTCGCTGGCCTCGCCGCTCGACAATCGCGGCTGGATGTTCCCGGCGCTCGACGACTCTTCCCACCGGAGCTGAGGCCTCCTCCCCCAGCTTCGTCGAACACCTACGACGACCCCCCGTCCCTCCAACGGGGGGTCGTCGTTTTGCTGCCCGCTCCGTACGATGACCGCATGGAGCCACGGGTCACGCTGATCACGCTCGGGGTCGATGACCTTCCCCGCGCTGTCGCGTTCTATCGCGATGTCGTCGGCTGGGCACCCACGTCGGTCGTCGAGGATGACGTCGCGTTCTTCGACCTCGATGGCTTCATCCTCGCGCTGTGGCGCAGGACTTCCTTCGCTGCCGACGTCGGCGCCGACGCGACCGCTCGGGGCGGGTTCGAGGCCATAGGGCTCGCCTACAACGCGCGGTCCCACGACGAGGTCGACGCGATCTTCTCCACGCTCGGCGAGCGCGGCGCGACGATCGTGAAGCCACCGGTCGAGACCGACTGGGGCGGGTACTCGGGCTACTTCGCGGATCCTGATGGCCACCACTGGGAGGTCGCCTGGAACCCGTTCTGGCCCATCCGAGCCGACGGCCGGATCGACCTCCCGAAGGCTTAACCCGGAAGGTCTCCCGGCACGTCGACATCGCGAAGCGACTCGCCGGCCGGGTCGTCCACGAGCCAGGTCTCGTACGGGATGACTTCGACGTCCAAGTGTTGGAGCAGTGCGCGGAGGCGCCGCTCGCCGTCATCGAGCAAGCGGTCGACGGAGGGAGATGCGACGGACCGACGGAGTGCCATCGGCAGTGGTCGCTCGCGAGTGTCATCTGCGAGCATCGCGGCTTCCCGGCGATCGAGTGCCGCGACCAGACGAGCGAGCACGGCCGGCACGACAGTCGGCATATCACCGCCGACCACGATGACCCGTTCGACGCCGGGGTCGACGGCTCGGAGACCGACGCCGAGACCGGCCAGCGGGCCTTCGAACGGACGGTCGTCCTGGACGACCTCGACGTCCGACGGGAGGTGGATGGATGCGCCCGCGGCGGTGACGACGACGACATCTGTCGCGACGTCGCGAACGCGATCGACGACGTGGTCCAGCATCGTGCGGCCATCGATCGGCTCGGCCAGCTTGTCACGACCGAATCTCGACGATCTGCCGCCCGCGAGGATCAACGCAGTGACACGTCCTGTCATCGAGCGGCGGCCGTCGGCGCCCGTGGCCCGGGTACGTGGCCGTCGGGGGTCCGGCGGAGGATCGCTCGACGGTCGAGGTCCTCGAGGATCGCCATCACGTACTTTCGACTCGAACCGGTGGCGTCGCGAAACGCCGCCGGGGTAAGCGGTTGGGTGCTCGCCATCGCGAGCGCGCGAGCTGCCAGCTCCTTGTAGGTCGACATCGCGTACGCCAGGTCGGGCTCGAGGACCACGATGCGGATCGCCTTTTCGAGCGCGCGAATCCCTTCCGCAGGACAGCGGGCCGCGTGCGCTGCGTCCGAGAGCGGTGGTGGGGACGTCGTAGCGAGCGCCGCCTCGAGCCGGTCCATCGCGGCGGTGAGCTCCGGATCCGGCGCGGCCGCGGCCGTCCCCGGTCGGCGCAGGACGTCACCGTCACGGGTCAGCCCCCCGGCGGCGATCACGGCATCCACCACGCGGGCGGCGACATCCAAGGCGTCGTCGCGTCGGATCGTCACGACGCGCCGAAGGGCCTGCGCCACCGCCGTCCGCACCCGCGCGAGCGGAGTGGCATCGCCGACGGCGTCGACCGCTGCTGCGGCCGCGAGCGCGGCGACGTCAAGGGCGAGGCGACCGTCGAGCGACCCATGGAGGTCGAGGCGGGCATCGGGAGCCGCCGCCGCGAGGGCCGATACGCGGTCGCCTGTCTGGCGTCGGCGCGAGATGCCACGAGGCGGCTCGATGTCCAAGACGGTGCCTCCGAGCGGCGCGGCCGACGGTCCACGTCGCAGGACCAGACGGTCTCCGGGACGGAGCGCGACCGGCTCTGTGAGCCGCACGATGCCCGCAGCGCGACCGTCGTCGAGCACGAGCGCATCCCGTCCGGTCCGACCGACGACGCCATCCGTCGCGGCGGTGTTGACGTGGACCCGACCGCGCATCCGATCCGTTGCCGCTCCACGGAACGCGACGAGCAACCGATCCGTCGCGACGACCTCGGGGTCCGCCGTCAGGACCATCCCGCGTTCCAGGTCAGCGACCTCCACGCCGCCGAGGTTCAGCGCCGTGCGGCCACCAGCGTCAACGCGGTCGACGGGCGACCCGTGCACCTGGATCTCGCGGATCCGGACCTCGCGGTGGCCGGGCATCAGCCGCAGTCGAGTGGCCGCGGTCAGCGGCCCGCCCCGGAGCGTCCCGGTCACGACCACGCCACGGCCCTTGACGGAGAACACCCTGTCGATGGCGAGCGTCGGCGGGCGTGCCGGCGGTTCGTGATCAGTGCGCAGGCGTTCGAGCGCCATACGGATGTCGTCGAGGCCCTCACCGGTCACGGCCGAAGCCGTGATGACCGCCGGATCGGCAAGCGATGTCGAGGCGAGCAGGTTGCCGACGTCCGCGACGACCTCGTCGACTCGCGCGCGGTGAACGGCGTCGACCTTCGTCACGACCGTCACCCCAAGGGGGACCTGGAGTGCGTCCAGCAAGGCGAGATGCTCGAGCGTTTGCGCTCGCGGGCCGTCGTCGACCGCGACGACGAGCAGCGCGACGTCGATCTCGCCGGCACCGACCAGCATGTTGCCGACGAGCCGGTCGTGCCCCGGCACGTCGACGAAGTCGATCATCTTGCCGTCGGGCAGCGTCAGATGCGCGTAGCCGACGTCGATGGTCATCCCACGCCGCCGTTCCTCGGGCAGCCTGTCGGCATCGATCCCGGTCAATGCCCGAAGGAGCGACGTCTTGCCGTGGTCGATGTGGCCGGCCGTGCCGACGACGAGCGTCATCGAAGAGCGGCGCGCACCGCGGTGAGGAGGGCGCGGTCGGCGCTCGACGGCACGGTCCGTAGGTCGAGGATCACGCGATCCGCCTCGATGCGGCCGACCACGGCCGGTGTCCCGGTCCGAAGCGCGTTCAGCGTCCGGTTCGCCGAGCCCGTCGTTAGCGCAAGACCGATCGACTGCAGCGTCTCGCCCGGCAGCGAGCCGCCACCGATGGTGGAGCGGACCTCGACGACCTCGACGGAGGGGCCGGACTGCGCAGCGAGCGCGTCGCCTCGCGCGCGGAGCGTCTCGAGCTGCGCCGCGATCATCTGCCAGATCGGGATCTCGGCCGTCGCGCGGCCGGCGCGATACAGCCCCAGGGTCATGGCCACGCCGATCATGGTCGCCTTGTCGGGACGCATCGCGCGAGCGAGCGGGTCGCGCCGCATCCGCGCGATGAGATCAGCCCGACCGACGACCAGACCGGCTTGCGGCCCGCCGACCAACTTGTCCCCGCTGAACATGACCACGTCGGACCCCGCCGCGAGCCGCTCCGAAGGAAGGGGCTCGTGCGCCAGCCCGAACGCGGCGGTGTCGAGCAGCGCGCCCGACCCCAGGTCGTCGATGACGACGGCCCCGTGCGCATGGGCGAGGTCGGCGACCTCACGCTGGTCGGGGGCTTCGGTGAACCCGGCCATCGCGAAGTTCGACGGATGGACGCGCAGGACCGCTTTCGCTCGGCCATCGGCCAGCGGGCCTTCGAAGTCGGCAGCTCGCGTGCGGTTGGTGGTCCCGACCTCGACAAGCTTCGCGCCGGCGCGCCGGATGATGTCCGGGATCCGGACGCCACCGCCGATCTCGACGAGCTCCCCGCGCGAGACCGCGATCCCTCCACGGCCCACGAGGGCGACAGCGAGCGCGACCGCCGCGGCGTTGTTGTTGGTGACGAGCGCATCCTCGGCACCCGTCAGCGCGACGAGATGCTCCTCCGCCGCTCGGGCACGCGCACCTCGGCGGCCCGTCTCGCGGTCGAGCTCCAGGAGCAGCGCATGCTGCGTCAGATCGGCCACCGCGCTAGCCGAAGCGTTCGGCCATGGAGCCCGCCCCAGATTCGTGTGGATGATCACGCCGGTCGCGTTGATCACCGGTAACAGACCGGGTTCGGCGAACCCGCCGAGACGTCCAAGCGCCTCTGCGGCGAGGGCTTCGGGGTCTCGGGCGGCCACGCCCGCAGCAAGGTTTGCGCGCTCCTCATCCACGACGGCACGGGCGACGCCGCTGAGCGCTGCAGGGTCTGTTCCGTTCGCGCTAGCACGAAGCCGCGACAAGACCGCTTCGACGCTCGGGGGACGCGGGCGGACTGCCGGCTTCGACGACATCGGTACTCCGTGGCGGGAACGCGTGGGAGTCGAACCCACCACGCCACGCCGAGCGCGGCGTCACCGGTTTTGAAGACCGGGGGACCCACCGGGACCCATCCGCTCCCAAAGGATGGTACTCGGGAGGCCATGAACGGCCGGTGCGTGCCATCATCCCGCGGTGGCGAGCCTTTCCGAGATCCCGGGCCTCCGGCTGACGACGCTGACGGACTGCGGCGGGTGCGCCGCGAAGCTCGGGGCCGATCTGCTCTCCGAGGCGCTGACCGGTCTCGGCGCGGAGACGGCCCCGGACGAGTTGATCGCGGGACTCAACCCGCCCGATGACGCGGCGGTGTACCGCGTGAGCGACGACCTGGCGGTCATCGGGACGGTCGATTTCTTCCCGCCGCTCGTCGACGACGCCCGGACATTCGGGGCGATCGCGGCCGCCAACGCGATGAGCGACGTGTTCGCGATGGGCGGCCGGGTCTTGTTCGCCCTGTCGATCGCGGCGTTCCCCGAGGAGCTCCCACGGGACGTGATGGTGGAGGTGTTCGGCGGGGCGTCCGACATGGTGCGGGCGGCCGGCGGCACGTTGGCCGGCGGCCACACGATCCGCGACCCGGAGCCGAAGTACGGACTGGCGGTGATCGGTGCCGCCCATCCGGATCGGCTCCTGCGCAAAGGCGGTGCCCGACCCGGGGATGCCCTGGTGCTGACCAAGCCGCTCGGGACCGGGCTGCTCGTCTCGGGTGCTCGCCAGGGCCGGACCGAGGCGGATGATCTGGCGGCGGCGATCGGATCCATGCGGACCCTGAATCGCGCGGCAGCCGATGTCCTCATCGCGAACGGGATCGTCGCGGCGACCGACATCACGGGGTTCGGTCTACTCGGTCACGGACTCGAGATGGCGCGTGCGGGCGGCGTTCGTTTCTGTTTCGAGGCCGGGGCCCTTCCGCCTCTGCCCGGCGCCCTGGATCTCGCGAGCGCGGGCGTGGAGACCGACGGCGCCGCGCATAACCGGCGCTTCGTGCAGGACGCGCTCGAAGTGGCTGACGGAGTGGCGGACGAGCTCGTGACACTCGCGCACGACCCGCAGACCAGCGGTGGGCTTCTTGCGGCACTGCCCGCGCACCGGATGGCGAACGTGCTTGATGGCCTGGATCGCGCCGGTGTCGGCGCATGGAGGGTCGGGCGCGTCGAGTCGGGGGCCGGGGTCAGCCTCGGCTAGATCCTGCGCAGCCTCGCGTAGGCGCCGACCACGGTCGCCGCGAGCGCGATCAACACGTTCGGCACGTTCTGCATCAGGAACGCATCGAGCGGGAGGACGGGGAAGTCCTGCGCGCCCGCGGCAGCCGCATACCCCTCCATCTCTCGCCAGAGCCCGACCATCGAGAAGCTCGAGCCGATGAGCCCACCGATCACGATCCCGGTCACGGCGATCGCCAGGATGCGCGGCCCGCGCTTGATCCCGATGGTCCGGTCCAGCGCCTCGGCGATGATCGTCCCCGCGAAGAAACCGACGACGATCATGAACCAGCCGAACTGGGCGCCGAAGTAGCCGACCACAGCTGACAGCCCACCGGCGACCGCGAGCGCGATCGCGACCTGGCTCGGCCGCATCGAGTCGAGCGCATCGCGGGCCGGCTTCCCACACGTCTTGCAGCGCATCCCGACCGGTCCTTGCATGGCACAGCCCATGCAGATCGGCTGGTCGCACCGGCCGCAGCGCACGTACGTCTCGCGGTCCGGATGGCGGTAGCAGTGGAGCGGTAGCGGCTCGGTCAGGTCAGCGGTGACGGCGGTCGACAAAGTTCCCCCTAGAACGTGATCGATGCGGAGCGTCGCCGCCGAGTGCACGGTCGTCAAGCGGTACACTCGGGTCGTCGTCAACCACAAGAGAGGACCCCTATGGGGAGACCTTACGTTCGGCTGACCCAGCCCCTCGTCCGCGACACCAAGGGGGCTGCGCTTCGCCCAGCGAGCTGGGATGAGGCACTCGACCGCGTCGTCGCCGGGTTCAGCGCCGCCAAGGCGGCCAACGGCCCGACGACCTTCGGCACCTTCAGTTGCAGCAAGGCGACCAACGAGGTCAACTTCGCAGCACAGAAGTTCAGCCGCGCGGTCCTGGGCAGCAACAACATCGATAGCTGCAACCGGACCTGACACGCCCCGAGCGTCGCCGGTCTGGCGATGGTGTTCGGTGCCGGCGGCGGCACAAGTTCATACCGCGAGGCCGAAGAGACGGACCTGATCGTCCTCTGGGGCAGCAACGCCCGAGAGACGCATCCGATCTTCTTCCACCACCTCCTCAAGGGCATCCACAAGGGTGCTCGGCTGTACGCGGTCGACCCGCGCCGCACGAGCAGCGCCGAGTGGGCCGACGTGTGGCTCGGTCTCGACGTGGGCAGCGACATCGCTGTCGCGAATGCGGTGGGCCGCGAGATCATCGCTGCCGGTCTCGAGGACCGCGCGTTCATCGAGCACGCGACCGAGGGCTTCGACGCGTACAAAGCCAAGGTCGAGTCGTACACGCTCGAGTACGCCGAACGCGAGTCGGGTGTGCCCGCTGACGCCATCCGCGATCTCGCCCACGCGTTCGCGACCGCGGACAGGGCGATGATCTGCTGGACACTCGGCATCACCGAGCACCACAACGCGGTCGATAACGTCCTGGCGCTGATCAACCTTGCGCTGTTGACCGGCCACGTCGGCAAGTACGCGAGCGGCATCAACCCGCTCCGTGGGCAGAACAACGTCCAGGGCGGCGGGGACATGGGTGCGCTGCCGAATCGGCTGCCGGGCTTCCAGCACGTGGAGAACGGCGACCTCCGCGCGAAGTTCGATGCCAAGTGGGGCGTCACCGTCCCGCCGCACCGTGGCTGGACGCTGTCGGAGATGTTCGATGCGATGGAGCGGCGTGAGCTCACGACCGTCTACTGCATCGGCGAGAACCCGCTGCAGTCCGAGGCTGACCAGCATCGGACGCGCGAGTTGCTCGAGGGTCTCGAGTTCCTGGTCGTCCAGGATCTGTTCCTGACGAAGACCGCAGAGCTCGCCGACGTCGTGCTCCCGGCGACTGCCGCCTGGGCGGAGGCCGAGGGCACCGTGACCAACAGTGAGCGACGTGTCCAGCGGGTGCGGAAGGCCGTCGAGCCACCCGAAGGGGCGCGCGACGACCTGTGGATCATCTACGAGCTCGCCCGGCGCATGGGTTACGACCCGGGGTCGTCGGACGCCGAGGATGTCTGGAACGAGATCCGTTCGCTGTCGCCACCGCATGCCGGGATGAGCTACGCGCGGCTCGACGAGCTCGGTGGCCTCCAGTGGCCGTGCTATGACGAGACACACCCCGGCGAGCTGTTCCTGCACAGCCGGCTGTGGGAGGACCCACTGCCCGGTCGCCGCGTGCCGTTCCTCCCGACCGACCACGATCCGCCGGTCGACGAGCTGACCGATGAGTTCCCGATCCGTCTCACGACGGGCCGGCGCCTCGACTCGTACAACACCGGCGTGCAGACGGCCGGGTACACGTCGCCGCTGCGGCGTGGCGAGTCGCTCGACATGTCACCCGAGGACGCCGAGACCTATGGCCTGACCGAAGGTGAACGCGTACGTGTCGTCTCGCGCCGCGGGCGCGTGGAAGCGCCGATCCGGATCGACACATCGCTCAGACCGGGCCTTACCTTCATGACGCTCCATTTCCAGGACGACGTCGCGACCAACCTGCTGACGATCGACGCGACCGACCCAAAGTCGGGCACAGCCGAGTTCAAGGCCACGGCGATCCGGATCGAGAAGCTGGGAGACCCCGTACCCGCCTGATCCGGCGGGTCGTTTCGACAGGTCCATCGCGGGGGCGCAGTGCTCGATCGTGATCGAGTGATCACTCGAGCGGAGGAGAAGCTTCCATGCCGAGCGCCACGCGCACGATCGCGATCGATCGGTCACCGGACGACGTCTTCGCATTCTTCAGCGATCCGGCCAACGACCAGCGCTGGCGAGGCCACGTCAAGGAGATCGCCGCCGAGGGCACCCCGGGCGTCGGGCGTCACGTCCACCAGCTGGTCGAAGGACCGGGCGGGCGCGGGATCGCGGCCGACATCGAAGTCACCGCCTACGACCCGCCCAGCCATTACGCATTCCAGGTCGTTGCAGGGCCGGCTCGGCCTCGCGGCGAATTCACGGTCACCCCGACCGGGACCGGCTCGACTGTCACGTTCGCGCTGGCGGCCGACCTCGGGGGCTGGAAGAAGTTCGTGATGTCGGGTCCCGTCCAGGCGTCGATGGATGGCGAGATGGCCGGTCTCGACAAGGCCAAGGCGATCCTCGAGAGTCCGAGCGCGCCGGATAGAAGCGCCTGACGTGGCACGGATCGTCGAAACGCCTGCCGCGCCGCGAGGGAATGCCTCTGGGCAATTCCCATACAGCCAGGCTGTCGTGGCTGGCGGGCTCGTCTTCGTCTCGGGTCAGGGTCCGTTCGACCCGGTGACTGGCGCGATCGTCGGCTCGACCATCCAGGAGCAGACTCGACAGGCGATGCGCAACGTCGAGGCGATCCTGGTCGCCGCCGGCAGCTCGCTGGAGCGGGTCGCGAGCGTCCAGTTCCTCCTCACGAACCCAGAGGACTTCAGCGGGTTCAACGAGGAATGGTCGCGCTGGTTCCCGCAGGATCCCCCTGCGCGATCAGGAGCTCGCCATCCGCTCGCCGTCCCGAACCTCCGGATCTCGATGGCCGTGGTCGCCGAGATCGCCGCTTCGTCCGGCCCCGCCAGCGACTGACCTGTCGCGAACGCCGCCGCGCCACGCGGCGCGCGGCTAGACTCGACTCGATGGACCTCCACGTCATCGGGCCGCTCGCGTCGCCTGCCGAGCGTGCTGCCGTCGATGCCGTGCTCGGCCCGCCCGAGTCGGGCTGGGTCGGCGGTCCGCGGCGCCCGGGCGTCGATGGCCACGCCGCTCGTGGCGGCCACGCCATCCGATCCCGCCGGTCCCAGTTGCTGCCGGCGCTCCATGCCGTCCAGGATCGCGTCGGCTGGATCAGCCAGCCCGCGTTGAACTACATCTCGCGGCGCCTGGCGGTCCCGCCCGCCGAGGCGTACGGCGTCGCCACGTTCTATGCGCTGTTCGCGACCAAGCCGCGGCCGCCGGTCATGGCCCACGTCTGCGACGACATCGCGTGCCGGGTCGCCGGCGCCGAGGACACCTGCGCTGCGCTCGAGCGGGCGATCGGCCCCGAGGGTGTCGCCGGCGCGGATGGCTCGACCGGATGGATGCGCTCGCCATGCCTCGGGCTGTGCGATCGGG
>DATNFQ010000014.1:0-5061 GCA_035606295.1 Patescibacteria group bacterium | reverse complement strand
CCTTGGGGCGGTCCGCATGCGACACCCGGACTGGACACCCGGCGTCTGGGTCGGCCCCCTCGGCCTTGGTGCGCTTGCCGTACTCGCGTTCCTACCGGTGGCAGATGCTGTGCCCGGGGGATTCGGCTACTCGTTGACCGCCCTTGCTTCATGTGGCGTGGTTGCCGGATCTCTTCGCGACGACCCATGGTGGAGCGGGCGACCCGGTCGATCGCTCGCGTGGCTCGGCGAACGGTCCTATGCCCTGTATCTGGTGCACGTGCCGGTCTTCCTGTTCGCGACACACGCCCTTGCGAGCATGGAGCCCGGCCTTCGCGTCGGTACTGGGGTCATGACGTCGTTGACCCTGTCGGCGCTCCTGTTTCGCTATGTGGAGCGGCCATCGCGGCACGGCATCCGGTTCCGGGGCGGAGTCCTGCGCGGGTTCGCCGGGCTCGAGCTTCGCTCGTACGCTCGCATCGGCCTCCGCCGCCCAGCGTCGGGTTAGACGGGCGGGCGCGACCTCACGCGGCGTACGGCGAGCTCGTGACGGACGAGCCACAGGACCGAATAGCCCGCTGCGCCGGCCAGTGCCAGCGCGATCAGATCGAACGGCTGCATGACCGAAATGTCGGCGAATCGCGGGGCCCCGTCGCTGCACCATTCGTACGGATTCCGGGCCGCCCGATGGTCCCTTCGTACCGGTCGGAAGGGGCAGGACCCGGTGCTACGCTGCACCGGCCGTGCGTATCCCCTTCGTCCTATACGCGCTCGCCCTGGTCGTCCGGGTCGCCCTCATCTGGCACTTCCCCGACCCCGCGTATCCCGATTCCTTCTATTACGTGGACGTCGCGCGGAACCTCGCCGCGGGCCATGGCTTCAACATCGACCTGATCTGGATCTTCCCCGAGGTCGGCGGCACGATCCCGGTCGACCCGGTCCTGCCGATCCCCTCGAATGCGCACTGGATGCCGCTGGCATCCCTCGTCCAGGTGCCGTTCATCTGGATCCTCGGCGAGACGCCGTGGGCCTCGGCCTTGCCCTTCGCGCTGATCGGATCGCTGGCGGCACCGCTGACGTGGGCGATGGCCCGCGATGCTCGCGCTTCGGATCGGGTCGCGCTCGGCGCGGGCATCCTCGTCGCCGTCCCGGTCCTGTCGGTCGTGTATATGGTCCAGCCCGACAACTTCTCGCTCTACCAGCCGCTCGTCCTCGCGTCGCTGTGGATGGGAGCGCGGGGCCTCAAGGGATCGCCGCGGGCCTTCGCGGCCGCCGGTCTGCTGGCGGGTCTCGCGACCCTGTCCCGCAACGACGGCTTGCTCGTGCTCGGAGCGCTCGGGATCGCGTTCCTGTGGGACCGCTGGCGCCGGCGCGCCATCCCGTGGACCGCCGCATTCGCGTGCGTGGCCCTCTTCCTGGTCGTGATGGCGCCGTGGTGGCTCCGCCAGCTCGCGGTCTTCGGCTCGCTCTCGCCGTCGACCGCTTCGGGGAAGGTCTTCTTCATCCGGGACATCGGCGAGTGGAACAGCATCACGACGCCCGCAACGCTCCAGCACCTGCTCGACATGGGGATCTGGCCGCTCATCGGTACGCGGATCGGTGGTCTCGTATCCGCGGTGATGATCTATTCCGTGCTGGTCGGCGGGATCGTGCTCGTGCCCTTCATGGTCATCGGTGGCTGGGCACGACGGCGCTCGCTCGACTTCGGTCCGTTCTTCCTGTACGCGGGTCTGCTCTTCGCGTTCTCTGCGCTGATCAGCGCCGTCCATGTCCCGGGTGGCACGTTCATCCATTCGGCTGTGGCCCTGGCCCCGTATTCCTATGTGCTGGCTCTCGAGGGCATCGCGGCTACCGTCGCCTGGGTCGCCGCGCGGCGACCGAGTTGGGATGCCCGGACGGCAACGCGAGCGTTCACAGGCGCGGCGGTGGTCTTCGCGGCCGGCGCGGCGCTCATCGGATCGGCGTTCGTCCACGGGGTCTGGTCCGACAGCCGCGCCAAGTTCCAGCAGGTCGCGTCAGCCCTTGATGCCGAGGATGCCCCGACGACGGATCGCGTGATGTCGATCGACGCTGCCGGGACGAAGTACTGGACCGGCCACGGCGGCGTCGTCCTCGTCAATGACCCGCCCGAGACGATCAAGAAGGTCATCGACGCCTACGACATCCGATGGCTGGTCCTTGATCGCGAGGAGAGCGTCGAACCGATGGCACCGGTCCTCGACGGGATCGCGCGACCGACCTGGCTCGGTGATCCGATCCTGTCGCTTGGTCGACCACTGGCCCTCGCCGTCTTCCCCGTCGAGGCAGCGTCATGAGCCGTCGTGAGGTCTGGTGGACCGCAGTCGGCATCTTCCTCGTCGCTCTGGTCGTCCGCGCGGCGTTCGCAGCGCAGATCGTGTTCCCCAAGCCCGAGGACACGGCCTACTACTTCGGGGTCGCGCGCAACATGCTCGAGGGACGCGGCCTGGTCTCGGACGCGCTCTGGAGCTACGCGACGCCGCCGCTCGTCTTCCCGCGACCCGCCTTCGAGGTGTGGTTGCCGCTCCCGGCGTTCCTTGCGGCGATCCCGATGGCGCTACTGGGTACGACCTTCGCCGCGGCGCAGGTATCGAGCGTGCTCGTCGGCGCGGTCGTCCCGGTCCTCGGCTGGCAGCTGGCGCGGGACGTCGCGTCGGAGCGCGACCTACCGCTCGGGCGCGCACGTTGGGTCGCACTCGGGACCGGGCTGACGTCGGCCGTTTACCTGCCGCTCGTCCTCAACTCGGCCCTGCCCGATTCGACGATGCCCTTCGCCGTGATCGTCCTGTCGGCATGCATGCTGATGACACGGGTCGTGCGCCGGCCCGATGGCGCCCGACTGACCGACGTGCGTCTCCTGGCGTTGGGGATCCTCTTCGGGCTCGGCGCACTGACGCGGAACGAAACAGCGTGGCTGGCGTTCATCTGGGTGGTCTTCGCGTGGCGATCGATGGATGCTCCGAGGATCGTCCGTGCCCGCGCGATCGGCATCGTCGCCGTCGTCGCGTTGGTGGTCTTCGCACCCTGGGCGTACCGGAACATGCAGGAGTTCGGCAGTCCGCTGCCCGGCCAGGCGATCTCGAACGCACTCTACCTGACCGGCTACGACATCTTCGCCTGGAACGATCCCCCGACGTTGGCGCGCCACCTTGCGCTCGGGCCGGCGGGGCTCGTCCAACTGCGGCTGATCGGGCTCGGGCACAACCTGTTCAACGTCTTGACGCTGCTGGGGCTACCGATCTCGGTGCTCGGCATCCTCGCCCTCCCGTGGCAGGGGCGCCCGTTCGCCCTCCGACCACTCGTTGCGATCAGCCTGATCATGTTCGTGGTCACCAGCCTGGTGTTCCCGGCGGCGACCCAGTGGGGGACCTTCCTCCACGCGGCCGGCCCCGTACAGGTGCTCATCGTCCTCAGCGCCGCATTCGCGATCGATGCCGGGATGGATCGACTCGGGCGACGACTCGGGTGGACCAAGCAGGTCTCATGGGTCGGGGTCGTCGGCAGTGTGGCCGCGTGTCTCCTGTTTTCCGGCGCTCTCCTGCCTTCCTTCGGGAGCGGCTCGAAAACGACCATGGCCCGCTATGACGAGCTGGGCCCACGGATGGCCGCGGCGGGTCATCCGGTCGATGAACCGGGCATCCGATTGATGAGCAACTTCCCGATCTGGGTCGCCGAGACGCTGCGCGTCCCCACCCTTGCCCTGCCTGACGAACCGCCCCGCGACGTCCTCGATCTTGCGGCGGCGTTCCCGGGTGCGCGCTACTTGATCCTCAGCGATCCCGAGGGCAAGCACTGGCCTGCCGACCTCAAGGCCGACCTGCCCGGCTCGGAGTGCTTCACGCCGATCGACCTTGGTCCGTATCACGGCGCGGGAGAGGATCCCCTCGCGAGTACGACCGTCTATCAGATCCAGTGCCCGGGATCGACCCCATGAGCGACACCTATACTCCGAAGCCGATGGAGGCCGCCCCCGTGGTCCTGGAGGCGCTCGACGCCGAGCGCGCTCGGATCGGGCGCGAGATCCATGACGGCCCAGCCCAGGCGCTGACGAACGCGATCTTCGAGGTCGACGACATCGAGCGCCTGATCGAGCACGATCCCGGCAATGCCCTCGCCGGGCTCAAGCAGCTGCGGGCCATGCTCCGGCGTGAGCTCGCGAACGTCCGGGAGTTCATCTCGGAACTCCGGCCGCCCACCGTCGATGCCGCAGGCCTCGACGATGCGCTGACCGACACGGTCGACGGTTTCCGCTCCGCGACGCGGATCGGCGTCGTCATCGATCTCCGCGGACCGAGCGACGCGCTCGACGACCGCGAACGCACGGTGGTCCTCCGCGTCGCCCAGGAGGCCCTACAGAATGTCCGCAAGCACGCTGGTGCCTCGACCGTCGTGGTCAGCACCGACGTGAGTGGCGAGGGATGGACCCTGGAGATCCGTGACGATGGTCGCGGCTTCGATATGGAGGCGGTCGCCAATCGCGGCCGTCGCAATTTCGGCATGCAGGTCATGCATGAGCGAGCAGAGCTGATCGGCGCTCACTTCGACGTACGATCTCGACCGGACGGCGGTACCGTGGTCCGGCTCGCGATCCCGACGGGGGCCCGAACGGGAACAAAGGAGAACGGATGACTGCGATGGAATACGGCGGACCGGAGCGGCGTCGGGGTGGTCCCGATCGTCGTGCTGCGGGTGAGCTGACGCGCATCCTCGTCGTCGACGACCACGCGCTGTTCCGGGTCGGGATCGCCAATATCCTCGAGCGCGAGCCGGACCTCGAGGTCGTCGGCGAGGCCGAGGACTCCCGGAGTGCCGTCGACCGCGCGCTGGAGACGTCCCCCGACATCGTCCTGATGGACCTGTCGCTGCCGTCGCCCGGCGGCATCGAGACGACCCAGCGGATCAAGCGCGAGCTGCCGGCGACCGGGATCATCGTCCTTGCCGTCAACGAGGACGAGGACTCGCTGTTCGACGCGATCAAGGCCGGTGCGGCCGCCTTCATCCTCAAGGATGTCGGCCCTGACGACCTCGTCACGATCATCCGCAGGGTCGCCGACGGCGAGTTCC
>DATNFQ010000013.1:0-5842 GCA_035606295.1 Patescibacteria group bacterium | reverse complement strand
ATTCGACGATCTCGGCGATCCGCCCGTCGATGATCGCGGATGTGTCGACGACGATCCGAGGGTCGCCGCTGCGAGCCTCGCTCCGTGCCTCATCGCCTCGTTGCAAGAACCCGACCGCCTGCGCCGCGACGATCAGGTCGCGCCGTTTGGCGACCGTCAGCCCGAGCATCCCGAGACCGAGGAAGAGCGACACGCCAAGGGGCAGCACGTCACCCCACGGAGGCGGCAGGTTCGCGAGCGGGACGCCGAGCAGGAGTCCCATCAACAGACCGAGCGTCAGGCCGATGACGGCCGTGACGAACTCGGCCGTCGACAAGTCCTCGACGCGCGAGATCAGCCATTGGGCCGGCACGAGTGTCAGGTACGGCAAGATCGCGAACCCGACGACGACCCAGGCCACGACCCACGCGGCCAGCAGGAACCCGGCGTAACCGGCGTCCTTGAACAGGCCGCCACCCGTTGTGGCGAGCACCAGCCCGACGAGGCCGCCGAGCGCAGCACCCAGGAGACGGATATAGCGGATCAAACAGCCGACCTCGGTGGATGTTCCCGGTCGTCCACGTGGAGGGTCGTCCGGACGGCTCGTCAGCCTAGCATCGCGGGAACGGCATCGCCACGAGCGCGAGACCCGTCCCCGAGGCCCATCCCGATCGCGTCCCGGAGCGTCGCTGCCTCCACGATATCAAGATCCGGGACATCGACGGGACGGCCTCCCCGTCCCGGCCGAGGAACGATCGCGGTCGTGAAACCGAGGCGCGCCGCCTCGCGCAATCGACGTTCGAGTCCCGCGACCGAGCGCAGCTCACCGAGCAACCCGACCTCGCCGATGGCAACGGCGCCCGCGACCACGGGGCGATCGCGCAGCGACGAAGCGAGGGCAAGGGCGACCGGCAGATCGAGACCGGGCTCGGCCACGGCGAGCCCGCCCGCAAGGTTCGTGTAGACGTCGTGTCCCGAGAGGCCGATCCCGGCCCGCCGACCAAGGACCGCCACGAGGAGACCGAGGCGGTTGGGATCGATGCCACTGGCCTTGCGTGCCGGCGTGCCATAGCCGGCAGCGGACACCAGCGCCTGGACCTCGACGAGAAGTGGCCGGCTCCCTTCCATCGTCGGGGCGACCACGCTCCCGGGCGCCGCCTCGGCATGGTCCGCAAGGAACGCGCGAGCCGGGTCGGAGACCTCACGAAGACCGTCTCCTGCCATCTCGAAGACGCCGACCTCATCAGTCGAGCCGAACCGGTTCTTCGTCGAGCGGACCAGCCGTAGCGCGGCGAACCGCTCCCCTTCGAGCGTGACGACCGCGTCGACCAGATGCTCCATCGTCTTCGGGCCGGCGATCGAGCCCTCCTTGGTCACATGCCCCACGAGCACGACCGCGATCCCTTCGCCCTTGGCGAACTCCATGAATCGCACGGTCGATTCGCGGACCTGGCCGACACTGCCGGCGGCGCCGTCCAGCTCGTCGATGGTCGCGGTCTGGATGGAATCGACGACGAGGAGCGTCGGGCGCCCGGTCCGCGCCACCTCGACGATCCGACCGACATCGCGCTCCGCCAGGACCTCGATCTCCGAGCCGGCGGGAGCATCGAGCAGGCCGAGGCGCTCGGCGCGGAGGCGGACCTGCGACGCGGATTCCTCGCCGGTCGCGTAGATGACCGAACCACCGACGCCGGCCGCGGCCTGGAGGAGGAGCGTCGACTTGCCGATCCCCGGCTCACCGCCCAGCAGGATCAGCGATCCAGGGACGATGCCGCCGCCAAGGACCCGGTCGAGCTCGGCGATCGACGTCGGCTGGCGCGGGAGCGATGCCTCTCCGATGTCGCGGAGCGGGATCGGGTCGGCGCCGGCTACCGAACGCGGGCGGCCATCAGCGGTCGATGCGCTCTTCACGCGCACGACCGTTTCTACCAGGCTGTTCCAGTCGCCGCACGCGCGGCACTGCCCTTCCCAGCGGAGGAAGACTTCGCCGCAACGCTGACAGACGTATCGACTCGTGGCCTTGGCCACGGGAGGTCAGTGTGCCTCGACCGGCGTTCGGGACTCGGCGGCGTGGATGTCCAGACCGGCCTCCGGGTCCTTGTCGACGATGATCGTCGTGCCCGGTTCGTAGCGGCCCAGCAGGAGGTGCTCCGCGAGGACGTCCTCGATCATGTTCTGGATGACGCGGCGCAGGGGTCGAGCGCCGTAGGCGACGTCGTAGCCCAGCTTGATGATGTGCTCCTTGGCCTCCTGGGTGACCTCGAGCGACATCTGCTGCGCACGCAGCTGGTCGCGCACCCGGGCCAGCATCAGGTCGACGATCTGTGCCATCTCGTCGATGGTCAGCGATCGGAAGACGACCGTCGCATCGATCCGGTTGAGGAACTCGGGTCGGAAGCTGTTCTTGAGCTCGGCGGCCACCTTCTCCTTCATGAGCTCATACGAGCTCTCGGCACGTGACGCTTCGTCGGTGCCCTGCGGTCGGAAGCCGAGACTGGAGTTGGTCTGGAGCTGCTTGGCCCCGAGGTTCGAGGTCATGATGATGATGCAGTTGCGGAAGTCGACCCGGCGACCCTTCGCGTCCGACAGATGCCCGTCCTCCAGGATCTGGAGAAGGATGTTGAACACCTCCGGGTGGGCCTTCTCGACCTCGTCGAGCAGCACGACCGCGTAGTTCTTGCGCCGGACGGCCTCGGTGAGCTGGCCACCCTCGTCGAAGCCGACATAGCCTGGGGGTGCGCCGACGAGGCGGCTCACGTTGTGGCGCTCCATGAACTCGCTCATGTCGATCTTGATGAGCGCGTCCTCGCTGCCAAACATGAATTCGGCGAGCGCCTTCGCGAGCTCGGTCTTCCCGACCCCCGTGGGGCCGAGGAAGATGAACGAGCCGATGGGCCGCTTCGGATCCTTGAGACCGGCACGGGCGCGGCGGACGGCCTTCGAGATGATGTCGATGGCTTCCTGCTGGCCGATGACCCGGTTGTGGAGCGCGTCCTCCATGTGGAGTAGACGCTCGGACTCTTCCTCCGCTATGCGGGTGACCGGGATGCCGGTCCACATCGCAACGACCTGGGCGATCTCCTCGTCCCCGACGGTCGGCTGATCGCCGGACATCGTCGACTGCCACTCACCGCGGAGCATGTCGACCGTCTCTTTCGCGGTCGCCTCGGCCTCGCGCAGCGTCGCGGCTTCCTCGTATTCCTGGTTGTTGATCGCCGCGTCCTTCTCCTTGGTGATGCGATCGAGCTCGCGCTGGGCCTCGCGGAGGGCAGGCGGAGCCGACGCGTGGCGGAGGCGGACACGTGACGCGGCCTCATCGATCAGGTCGATCGCCTTGTCGGGAAGGTGGCGGTCGGTGATGTAGCGGACCGACAGGTCGGCAGCTGCGCGCACGGCCTCGTCGGTGATCGTCACCTTGTGGTGCTGCTCGTAGCGCTCGCGGATGCCCAGCAGGATGTCGACGGTCTGCTCCATGGTCGGCTCTTCGACCATGACCGGCTGGAAGCGGCGCTCGAGAGCAGCGTCCCGCTCGATGTACTTGCGGTACTCATCCAGCGTCGTGGCGCCGATGCACTGGAGCTCGCCACGGGACAGCGGCGGCTTGAGGATGTTCGCCGCGTCGATCGCGCCTTCGGCGGCGCCGGCCCCGACGAGCGTGTGCAACTCGTCGATGAACAGCACGGCGTCGTTGGTGTTCCGGAGCTCCTCGATGATCTTCTTGAGACGCTCCTCGAACTCGCCGCGGTACTTCGTGCCGGCGACCAGCGAGCCGATATCGAGCGTCAGCACCCGCTTGTTCAGCAGGATGTCGGGGACGTCGCCCGCGATGATCCGATGGGCGAGCCCCTCGGCGATGGCCGTCTTGCCGACACCGGGCTCACCGATCAGGGCAGGGTTGTTCTTCGTCTTGCGACCGAGGATCTGGATGACCCGCTCGATCTCCTTCTCGCGCCCGATCACGGGATCGAGCTTTCCGGCGCGGGCCGCCTCGGTGAGGTTGATGCCGAGCTGGTCGACGGTCGGGGTCTTGCTGGCGCGCTTCGTCTCCTGGGCGCTCGGCCCGGCTGACGAGCTCTGGGACAGGACCCGGATGACCTCGTGGCGGACCTTGTCGAGGTTGACCCCGAGCGACTCCAGGACGCCGGCGGCGATGCCCTCGCCTTCGCGCACCAGACCGAGGAGCAGGTGCTCCGTGCCGATGTAGTTGTGGCCGAGGCGACGCGCCTCGTCGATGGCGAGCTCGATCACCCGCTTGGCGCGCGGCGTGAGCCCGACCTCGCCGACGACGGGTCGATCGCCACGGCCGATGATGAACTCGACGGCCGTGCGGACCTTCGGCAGCTCGACGTTCATGTTCTCGAGCACGCGAGCGGCCACGCCCTCGCCCTCGCGGACGAGGCCCAGGAGCAGATGCTCCGTGCCGATGTAGTTGTGGTTGAACCGCTGCGCCTCGTCCTGCGCAAGCGTCAGCACCTTGCGCGCGCGGTCCGTGAATTTGTCGAAGCGGTCCATTCAGTCGAACGCCTGTTCCCTTTGCCGGCCCCTCCAGGTACCGACCTGGAACCCATGCTAGCACGACGTTCGCGCCAGCTTACCGGTGCCATGAGTACCGGTCGTCGTAGATGGATTCGTGGGTCGACATCCGAATGGATGCCGTTCTATCCCGTGAGAAATGGTGAAGCTATGCAAACGACCCGCCGGGTTCCGGCGGGTCGATCGTTTCGTCGCGAGGACAAGACGGGCGGCTTACGCCTTGGTCTCGCCCTCCGCCACAGTCGCGTCGTCGGCGGCTTCAGCTTCGGCGTCGGCCTCCGCGACTGGCTGCTCGTCGTTAGTCGTCTCGGCTTCGGCAGGTGACGCCTCGTCGGCTTCGGTCGCGACATCGTCCGTCGCGATCGGCTCGGCCGCCGCTTCGGCGACCTCGCCTTCCTCGTCCGTCGCTGCCGGCTCTGCTGTGTCAGCAGGCGCTTCCGCCGGTTCGACGGTCGCGACCGGGGCCTCGGCCTCTGCCTCGGACTCGGGCGACGCCGCTTCAGCGGTGCCGGTCTCGTCGGCTTCTGCCGTCGGTGCCTCGTCGACCTCGGCTGTCGCCGCCGTCTCGGGCTCTGCCTCGACCTCGGCCGTCACCGGCTCGGCTTCGGTGACGGCTGCCGACTCGGGCTCGGCGTCGGACCCTTCGGGGGCCCCGGCACCCTCGGCCTCGGCAAGCTGCTGACGCACCTGCGCGAACGCGGATGCCAGCGTGTCGTCGATGCCACCCTCGGGCTCCTGGACCGCGTCGCTCATCGAGTAGCCGCGTTCCTGGCGCCCACCGCGCCGCTCGGGGCGACCACCGGCCGCCGGACCCTGGCCCGGCTCCACCGCCGGGCGGGCGGGCGGTTCCTCTGCCTGCTTGAGGCTGAGGCCCAGGCGGTGCCGCTCGGAATCGAGCGAGATGATCTTGAGCTTGAGCTGCTGGCCCTCATGGACGACGTCGCCCGGATGCGCGACGCGCTGATGGGACAGCTCGCTGATGTGGATCAGGCCCTCGAGCCCATCGCGCACGCGCACGAATGCGCCGAAGTTGACGAGCTTCGTGACGGTGCCGTCGATGATGTCGCCGACCTTGAAGTCGGCCACCGTCGAGTGCCACGGGTCGGGCTGCAGCCGTCGAATCGACAGGCTGATCCGACCACGCTCGTGGTTGATGTCGATGACCTCGGCGTCGACCTGGTCGCCGACGTTGTAGCCGGCCTCCGGGTTGTTCACCTTGTTCCACGACAGCTCGCTCTTGTGGACGAGGCCGTCGATGCCGCCGAGGTCGATGAATACGCCGAAGGGCGCGATCGAGCGGACGGTGCCGGTGACCTTCTGGCCGACCTGC
>DATNFQ010000012.1:0-3995 GCA_035606295.1 Patescibacteria group bacterium | reverse complement strand
CGCAGGTCCTGCTGTCCCCGACGGGACGATCCACGCGTACATGGATCGCTACGGCGCGGACCCGTCGCGCTTCGGGCCGCCCGCAACGCCCGCGACCGCCGGCGAGCGCGATGCGTACGACGCAGGGCACCATCACGCGCCATCCGCCGACGACGCGGCCCACGCGGTGACCGTCGCGCAGCCGACGAAGATCGACAACGACCTCTACGTCCGGGACTACTCGAAATGCATCCTCTGCTACAAGTGCGTCGAGGCGTGCGGGGAGGATGCTCAGAACACGTTCGCGATCGCCGTTGCCGGTCGCGGATTCGACGCCCGGATCTCGACCGAGCAGGCCGTCCCGTTACCCGAATCGGCGTGTGTCTACTGCGGCAACTGCATCGGTGTGTGCCCGACCGGCGCCCTCATGGCCAAGACCGAATACGACATGCGCGAGGCAGGGACCTGGGAGCCCTCGGCGCAGACGGTCACGACGACGATCTGCCCGTACTGCGGCGTCGGCTGCGCGCTCGACCTCCACGTCCAGGATGACCGCGTGCTGAAGGTGACATCACCGCTCGACTCGTCGGTCACGAGCGGCCATCTGTGCGTGAAGGGCCGGTTCGGCTTCGAGTTCGTCAACGAGCGGCCGAAGCCCGAGTCCGCCTCCCCGAGCTCGACGGTTGCTCCCGGTCCTGACGCCGGCTGAACGCGAGCTCCTCGTCGCGACCCGGCGAGCGACCCTTGCGACGATCGCACCCGACGGTGCACCGCGGCCGGTGCCCGTGTGTTTCGTCGTCATCGGCGACGTCGTCTGGTCACCGCTCGATGAGAAACCGAAGGCCGTCGACGACGTGCGCTCGCTGGCTCGCGTCCGCGACATCCGCGAGCGGCCGACGGTCGCGTTGCTCGTCGACCGCTGGTCCGAGGACTGGTCGCAGCTCGCCTGGCTGCGGATCGCGGGCCGCGCCGCTCTCGTCGACAGCGAGCCTGCCGCGGTAGCGGCACTGCGGGCGAAGTACCCACAGTACGCGGACCACGATCTCGAGTCGCGCCCGATGATCAGGATCGAGATCGCAGGCGTTCGATCCTGGAGCGCGGCCGGAGGCTAGCCCCAGCCGGTCAGGTCGCGCAGGTCGATCCGGCCGTCGTGCGTATAGACGTTGAACCCATCGCCTCGCAGGAAGCCGATCAACGTCACGCCGAGGCGTTCCGCCGTCTCGATAGCCAGGTCGGATGGTGCCGATACGGCAGCGATGATCGGGATTCCCGCGACCGCGGCCTTCTGGACGATCTCGAAGCTGACCCGGCCCGACACCATCAGCGCCCGACCGTTGAGGGGCAGCTCCCCGTCGAGGACCTGCGACCCGATGAGCTTGTCGAGCGCGTTGTGTCGACCGACGTCCTCACGGATCGCGATCAGCTCCCCGGTCGGTGAGAACAACGCCGCCGCATGCAGCCCGCCCGTCTCGTCGAACGCGCGTTGCGCGGCGCGCAGCAACTCGGGCAGCGCGATCAGCACGGAACGTGATACGACCGGCCCGGGCGGCAGTGGACCACAGCGCAACGCGACTTCGTCGATCGACGCCTTGCCGCAGATCCCGCACGACGCTGTCGCTACGAAATGGCGCTCGGCCACGGCCGAGTCATCGAATGGTCGCGACAACCGGACGATGACCGTGTCGTCGGGCTGGTTCAGGGCGATCGGGTCGCCGACCTCGGTCCCGACGACCTCGGAGCCGTCGATCAACCCCTCCGTCCGCAGGAAGCCCACCGCCAGCTCGCCCTCGTGACCGGGAGTCCGCATCGTGACGGCGACCGCCACGGGATCCTGGTCCGGACCCGCGGCGCGGATCTCAAGGGGCGCCTCGCCGACGACGCGGTCCGCTCGCACTTCGAGCGAGCTGCCACGTACCGCGACGATCGATCTCGTCGTGACATGACGGATCGGCGGCGCACCCCGTTCGACACGCTGGACCATCCCGCCGAGTGTACTTGTCCGCCAGTGGCTAGGCCGACGGTCGCTCCAGGAATACGGCCGCCCCGAGCGGCCGCAGGCAATGCGTCGAGCTCATCGCCTGGTCGTACCCACCGGCGTTGAGCAGGGCCACGATGTCGCCCTCGGCGACCGGGGCCATCGGATAGTCCTCGGCGAACACGTCGCTCGCCTCGTTGATGTGCCCCGCGACGGTCACCCGCGTCGTCGCCGGCGCCGCGGGGTCGCGGCACGGGACGATCTCCTGCGTGAACCCGTAGATGAAATATGCGCAGTTCACGTTCCAGCCGATATCGAGCCCGACGAAGGTCACGCCACGGCGCGTCTCGACCGTGACGACCTCCGCCAGCAGGATGCCCGCGTCCTTCGACAGGTGGTCGCCGGGCTCCGCTGCGACGGTCACGCCAAGCGGTCCAAGCGCACCCGCGACCACGTCAGCGTAGGCATCGACGTCGACGGCGACCTCATCGGCGCGGCCGGGTCTGCCGAGTCCGCCACCGACGTTGACCTCGCTGATCCGATGTCCGGCCGCTCGTGCCCGTTCGACGGCCTCGATGGCGGCCGGCAACGCCCGCGAGAAGGCCTCGAGCCCCTGGGCCAGCCAGCCGGAGCCCGCGTGGAAGTGGATCGTGTCGATCGCGAGGTCGTGGCGAGCGGCTGCGGCGAGCGCGTCGTCGAATCGCTCGAGGTCGATGCCGAACTTCGTGGGGCGGGCCCCGCTGTACTCGAGATCGGCGGTGTAGCCGGCGCCGCTGCCGGGATCGATGCGGATCCCGATGCGACTTCCCGGCGACCGCCGCCCGTAGCGCTCGATCTGGCTGATCGCGTCCAGATTCAGGTGGATCCGATGTGCGAGCAGCACATCGAGGTCACGCTCCGAAACGTTCGTTCCCGTGTAGCTGATCTCGTCGGGCAGCCAGCCGCACTCGAGCGCGCGCAGCACCTCGCCAGGGGAACACGCATCGATGCCGACGCTCTCCGGCGACCCGGGCGGCCCAAGGCCGCGGAAGACGGCGAGGACTTCGGGGTACGGGTTCGCCTTCAGCGCGAAGCGCAGACGGAACGGGACGCTGGTCCGGGCGAACGCCGCCTGGAAGGCACGCGCGTCCTCTCCGAAGCGGGCCAGGTCGTAGGCGAACAGCGGCGTGCCGTGCTCGCGCGCGAGGGACTCGGCGTCATGCGCCGCGATCGAGAGCCGGCCGTCGACGACGTCGAGGCCCGGGCGCACCCACCAGGGAGCGGCGACGGTCGTCACGCGATGAGTGGCGCCTCAGGCCCCGAAATGGATCGCTCCATCGCGACCGACCCAGTGGTTCGGACCCTCTTCGACATCGATCCCGAGTGCCTCGACGAGGTGCTGCGATGCGTGGGCGATCTCGGCGATCGCTTCCTCGAAGGCCTCGCGGTTCTTCACACTGGGTTCGCGGTAGCCGCTGATCTTGCGAACGTACTGGCGAGCGGCCGCCTCCAGTTCGCCGGTCGTCGCCGCTTCCCCCGGGCGACGCAGGGTCTTGATGCTTCGGCACATGCCGCTACGGTAGGGCGCCCGGGCACGTTCCGCCAAGCGCGGAGGGCAACCGGACCGGGCCGTTGACCCGAGTCACCGAATGAAGGTTTCTGAAAGGTCGCGAAAAAGCTGGGTCGCGTATGCTCCTACACCTATCGTCCGGGGGACTCTCCCTCCATCAGTCCTGCCGGGCACCTGGACTCATCTTGGGGGATCCCTGACCGATGCACTCCGTCTCGCACCCCGCCCGTCGACTCGCGACGATCCTGATCTCGCTCGGCCTCGCGGCGATCGTCGCGACCGGGACGGTCCTGGCCGGAACGCCGGTCACCGCCGGTTGGCGGGACCACGGCTACGCCGGTGGCGCGTTCCGTCCGGCGAGCGACAAGCCCGAGTCGAAGCTCTGGTACACCGACGAAGGCGGTGGCAACGTCCAGTGGTGGGGCGGCATGTTCCGCTTCAGCACGTCGCCGCCGCTGTCCGAGTTCCGCATCTACAAGCTCAGCCCCGACA
>DATNFQ010000011.1:0-3637 GCA_035606295.1 Patescibacteria group bacterium | reverse complement strand
ATGTCGGTGATGGCCTGGTCCTGGCGACGTCAGACGTCGAACCGGCACGGGCCGCACTGCGCCGATCGCCACTGCCCGCCGACGTCTCGATGGAGCGGTTCCGCGGGATCGTCGGTGCCGAGGCTTCCCGGGCCGCGGATGCCATCGTGTCCGTCCTCATGGCGGCATTCACCGTCGAACCGGAACGTCATCCCGGGGTCGTCGCCGAGACGCTCGCGTCGCTGGCGGACCCGCGCTTCATGCACTACCTCGTTCGGCGCGAGGGCACGCCGCTCGCTGTCGCCCGGCGGGCAACATTCGACGGGATCTCCTACCTCTCGTCGATCGGTGCCGTCGACGCCGCGCGCGGTCTCGGGTTCGGGCGGCTCGTGACGGCATCGGCGATGGTCGACGGGTTCGCCGAAGGCAACGAATGGGTCCATCTCGGCGTGTACGCCGACAACATCCCGGCACGTCGCCTCTACGAGAGTCTCGGTCTGGCGATGGCCGGGGAGCCCGGGCCGGACATGATCCTGATCGGATGACTCGCCCGATCGGGCGAGGCTGGGCGACCGTCGAGCTGGAACGCGCCGAAGGGCAGGTCCGCGACCTGATCAGCGGGGACCTGCGGTTCAGCGACACCCAGCGGTCGGTGGTTCTTGGCGCGCGATGTCGCCGTGCTTCGACGCCCGAGGGGGAGTGGATCGTGCTCATGGAGCCCGACACGGAGGGCAGGCTGGCCGGGTTCCTCGCCCGGCAGGGCGAAGGCTGGGCCGCGACCTGGGAGGAGCACGCGACCGAGGATGCGAAGCCCGCCGCCGTGGCCGGGCCGTTGGGCCCCGAGCTCCTCGCGCCCGACCAGCCCGCGCGCGGTCAGTTCCGGCTCATCGTGATGCCCGCTACCATCGAGCCATGACGGAGACGACCGACCCGACGCTGACGATCCGGCCGGCGGAGGCGAGCGACGCCGAGGCGATCGCGACCCTCTTCACCGATGAGGGATATCCAGCCGGTCCGAGCGACATCGTCGAGCGGCTGAGCCGCTTCGCGTCCGAGCACTCGCGTGTCGTGATCGCGGAACACGAGGGCACGCTGCTGGGGTTCATCGCGCTCCACGCCCTGCCGCGGTTCGAGCACGACGACCGCATCGTCCGCGTCCTCGCGCTCGTGGTCGACGCCGGCGCGCGTGAGCGTGGTGTCGGTCATCGGCTCATGACCGAGGCCGAACTGATGGCCCGGGAGCTCGGAGCCGCCTTCGTCGAGGTCACGGCCGGCCACCACCGCCCCGAGGCGTACCGCTTCTACGAGTCGATGGGCTACGACGCGACCGTCACCGCCTATCTGCGCAAGAAGCTTTGACCCGGTGACCACGATCCCGGCCGGCGGGCCGGTCATCCGCGTGCGCGGCCTCACGAAGCGATACGGCGACGTCCAGGCGGTCGACGGCATCGACTTCGACGTCGCCAAGGGCGAGATCTTCGGTCTGCTCGGACCCAACGGTGCGGGCAAGACGACGACGGTCGAGATCCTGGAGGGATTGCGCCAACCCGACGGCGGTCAGGTCTCGGTACTTGGGGTCGACGTCTCGCACGACGCGGACGCGATCAAGCCGCGCATCGGGGTCAGCCTCCAGACGGCGGCCCTCTACCCGAAGCTGACGGTGACGGAGCTGATCGACCTTTTCCGCAGCTTCTATCCGACGTCCCGCTCGACGAAAGAGGTCATGGACGCGCTCGAGCTCGGCGAACGGCACAACGCCCGCAGCCAGGATCTGTCGGGCGGGCAGCGTCAGCGCCTCGCGGTCGCGTTGTCGCTGGTGAACGACCCGGAGCTCGTGTTCCTCGACGAGCCGACGACCGGTCTCGATCCTGCCGCGCGCCGCTCGCTCTGGGACATCGTCGAGGGGCTGAAAGCCGACGGGCGATCGGTGCTTCTCACGACCCACTACATGGAGGAGGCCGAGATCCTGTGCGATCGGCTGGCGATCATGGACCACGGGCGGATCCTCGAGATGGGCACGGTCGAGCAGCTCGTTTCGAAGCATTTCCAGGAGCGCACGGTCCGCTTCGACCGGCTCGACGGCCTGGCCCGTGAGGAGCTCGAGCGGCTGCCCGAGGTCACATCGGTGAAGGAGGACACGAACGAGGTCCTGATGTACACCAAAGACCCCGGGCGCACCATCGGCGCGCTGCTCGATCTCGCCGACTCGCGCGGGCTCGAACCGCAGAACCTCGGGATCCGCCGGGCAACGCTTGAGGATGTCTTCCTCGACCTGACCGGCCGAGCGCTGCGGGACTGACGATCGATGACTCCACTGCTCGCACTCACGCGCGCGAACATCCGGAGCTATACCCGAGACCGCGCTGCGCTCTTCTGGACGCTCGCCTTCCCGCTGATCTTCATCTTCATGTTCGGGTTCATCTTCCAGGGCGGCAACCAGAGTCAGCTCAAGCTGGGCTGGGTGGACCAGGACGCGTCGCCAGCCGCGACCCAGCTGCGCCAGGCGTTCGCGGCACAGACGGGCACCGAGCTCACGGACGCGTCGAAGGACGACGCGCTGGCGAAGATGCGCCAGGGCGACGTCGATGCCGTGATCGTGGTGCCGGTCGGCTACGGCCAGGGCGTCACGGCGGGTGCCGCGGGTAGCGGCGGCCCGACATCGATCCTGGTCTTCACGGACCCGTCACGCTCGAACCTCGTGGCGTCGGTCTACCAGGCGGTCGGCGCCGTGCTCGGCGTCGTGAACCTCGGTGGCCGCCCGCCGCTGGTCGTTCCGCAGGCGGAGACGCTCCAGACCGAGAACCTCAACTTCATCAGCTACTTCGTGCCGAGCATGCTCGGGCTGTCGGTGATGCAGGTCGGCATCTTCGCGGCGATCCCGCTCGTCGCCGACCGCGAGAAGCTGATCCTGAAGCGGCTTGCTGCGACCCCACTCAAGCGCTGGCAGCTCGTCGGCTCGAACGTGCTGATGCGTCTGCTGATCGCGCTCGTCCAGACGGTGATCATCGTGGGCGTCGGCGTGGCGGCATTCCACGTCGAGATCACCGGATCGCTGCTATTGGCGCTGGCGTTCGTGGCGCTGGGTGCGATGGCGTTCCTGGCGCTCGGCTATGTGATCGCCTCGTTCGCCAAGACCGAGGAAGCCGCCAACGGCATGACCAGCGTCGTGCAGTTCCCGATGATGTTCCTGTCGGGGACGTTCTTCCCGATCGCGGCGATGCCGGACTTCCTGCAGACCGTCGCCCGGCTGATCCCGTTGACCTACCTCGCCGACGCGCTTCGCCAGGTCATGGTCGGTGGCGCGGCGTTCGCGCCGCTGTACGTGTGCGCCGCTGTTCTCCTGGCGTGGCTCGTGGGCTGCTTCTTCGTCGCGTCGCGCACGTTTCGCTGGCAGTAGCGCCCTACCAGCGTTCCTCGTGGACGACGTCGTCGAGCGGGCGACGACCGCCTGATTGCAGTGGCCGCGTGAGATCGTCGGGATCGAGCGGGTAGCCGAATGAGAGCAGGAACTCGCAGCGGTGGTCCTCGGGATAGCCGAGGAGCGAGCGCGCGAGGTCCTGCTCATAGACCGTCGCGGGGACGCTGCCGATGCCGAGCTCCCACGCGGTGAGGATCATCGAGTCGGCCGCCATGCCGAGGTCGAACATCACCGATAGCG
>DATNFQ010000010.1:0-8764 GCA_035606295.1 Patescibacteria group bacterium | reverse complement strand
GGCGATTCGAACCTCTGGATCCGGGTCGCGGAGGATCGCCAGGCCCCCGGCGACGAGGCCATCTGGGGATACGCCAAGACGATCCGGCCCCGAGCGCTGCAGGGTCCGACGACCCCATCCGAGCTCGACGTCCTGATCGCTGGAGCGCTGGTGCTCGATCCCCTGCTAGGTGCCGTCAAGGCGGACATCGGGATCAAGGACGGTCGGATCGTGGCTGTCGGCCGCGCCGGGACCGGGGCGCGAGGCGATGGGATCGACCTTCCGATCGGACCGCACACCCAGCCGATCATGGGGTACGGGCTCATTGCGACGCCCGGGGCCATCGATAGTCATGTCCACCTGATCTCGCCCGAGCTGCTTCCGGGAGCCTTGTCAGGTGGTGTGACGACGCTGATCACGGCCGGCTTCGAGGAACCGCCCTGGGCCATGGCGCGGACCCTGGCCGGAGTCAGCGACTGGCCCATCAATATCGGGCTTCAGGCCTGCGCCCGAGCTGAGGACGACGTCGCGCTCGAGGCCCTGCTGGACGCCGGTGCCTGCGGGTTCAAGATCCATGAGGACTACGGTGCGTACCCCGAGCTCATCGATCACGTGCTCCGGTTCGCCGGCGATCGCGATGTCTCCGTGTCCCTGCACACCGACGGTCTCCACGAGAGCGCCGAACTGGAGGACACCGTCGCTGCCATCGACGGCCGGACGGTCCACGCATATCACGTCGAGGGCAGCGGCGGCGGGCATATCCCCGACGTGATCGGACTCGTCCGGGAGCCGAACGTCATCTGTTCGTCCACCACGCCGACCGTGCCATTCGGCGTCAACGCGGCAGCCGAGCAGGTGCCGATGATCGTGCTCAATCACGGCGCCTCGTTCGGGGTGACCGAGGACATCGCGCTCGTGCGCGAGCGCGTACACCCCGCGACGATGGCCGCCGAGGGGCCGCTGCACGAGCTCGGGGCGATCGCGATCGTGAACTCCGACTCGCAGGGGATGGGGCGGATGATGGAGACGGTCCGCCGGACGTTCCAACTGGCCCATGTCATGTCGGACTGGCGCGGGACGGTCGCGCGAGCGGATCCATTCGACGACACGGAGCGGGTGCTGCAGTACCTCGCGAAGGTGACGATCGAGCCGGCCATCACGCACGGGATCGCCGACCACGTCGGATCGCTCCAGCCGGGCCGGCTCGCCGACATCGTTCTGTGGGAACCGGCGTACTTCGGCGTCAAACCGGCACTCGTCCTCAAGGGTGGGATGGCCGCGTGGGCGCCGCTCGGCGAGGGCAACGCGAGTGTCGAGCGGGCTCAGCCGACGCGCTACCGCCCCGATTGGGGCGGAAGGCCGCACGCCGCCGCGTCGCTGTCCGTCACGTTCGTGTCTACCGCAGCGACCGGTTCACCGGATCTGCGCCGTCACGGTCGCGAGTTGATCGCGGTCCGCGGTACTCGTGGGTTGACCCGCGACTCGCTGGCGAGGAACCGGGCGACGGCCCCCATCGAGGTCGACGTCGCGGACGGCACGGTCAGCCTTGAAGGCACGGTCCTGGGGGTCGACCCGGTCAGGGAAGTCGCGCTGAGCCGCCGCTACTTCCTTCGATAGCGGGCGTGCCTTTCAACGACCTCGCTGGGCGTCGGCGAGGGCGCGCGCGATGTCGCGCCGAGCGTCGCGGTCGGCGATGTCGCGCCGCCGATCGTGCTGCTGTTTGCCACGGGCGAGTCCGAGCTCGATCTTGGCCTTGCCTCGGCTCAGGTACAGGCGGAGCGGGACGATGGTCTGGCCCTTCTGCTGGGCGCGCCCGAGCAATTCGTCGATCTGCCGTCGGTGCAGCAACAGCTTCCGGCTCCGCTTCGGCTCGTGGTTGTACCGATTGCCCTGTTCGAACGGAGCGATATCGGCGCCGATCAGCCAAGCCTCGCCCTTCTCGATCCGCGCGTATGCGTTCGAGATATTGGCCTTGCCGGCACGGACCGACTTGATCTCGGTGCCGGTCAACACGAGGCCGGCCTCGAACGTCTCGTCGATCGTGAACTCGTGACGGGCTCTTCGGTTGAGGGCGACGGTGGAGTCGTCGCGCATGGGAGGGCTCCTGGCAGACGGGCCGGCTAAGGCGGCGGTGGGCGGAAAGGGACGGAAGCATATGCCCTGGACGCACGAACGCCGGTCCTCTGCGGACCGGCGTCCATGGAGCTTATCCACCCACAGGGTGTCCGACTAGACGGCCATCTCCTGCGAGGTGGTGCAGCTACTCGTACTGTCGATCACTGCACACCACCTCCTTTCGTTGGGTAAACCGTACTCGAACCCTGCCGCACGTGCAAGGAGGATCGGCGTCGTTTTCTAGGGGCCTCCCAGCGCGGGACGTTCCCCGGCACCGACGACATCCAGCGCGCGTGCGAGGACCGGATCCTCCCCCGGCCCGAGCGTGACGGGGACATCGACCGCGACGTCCGGCTCGATCCCGATGTTGTGGATCCAGTGCCTGTCAGGTGTGAGCCATTTCGCGATCGTGAGACGGAATGCGCCGCCCTCGCCGGCGAGCTCCTGCCACTGCTGGACGGTCCCCTTGCCGAACGACCGCTGCCCGACGAGCGTAGCCCGGCCGGTGTCGTGCAGCGCTCCCGCGACGATCTCACTGGCGGACGCACTGCCACGGTCGATGAGGACCACGACCCGGATCGAGGGATCCGTCGCCGCCCCGCCGGAGATCGCGTCGGTCTCGATGTCGGCGCCGTTCGCGTCCTGCTCGAAGAAGATCGGTCCCGAGCCGATGAACTGGCTCGCGACGGTGCGGGCGGCGGTGACATAGCCACCCGGATTGCCGCGGAGGTCGACGATGAGCATCCGGCGGCCCGCATCGACGTGCCCCTTCACCGCGGCGGCGAAGTCCGCTGCGGCCCCATCCGAGAAGCCTTCGAGACGCACATAGCCGACGCGGCCGTTCACCAGCTCGTGCGACTCGACCTCTTGCTCCTGGATGACGTCGCGCACGATCTTGAGCTGGAAGGGGCTCGTCGTTCCGCGCTGGATCGAGAGCTCGACCGTCGAGTCCTTCGGCCCGCGCATCCGCTCGCGAGCGCCGTCGACCGTCAACCCGTCGAGCGACACGCCATCGGTCGCGAGCACGAGGTCGCCCGGGCGCAGCCCGGCCTTCTCGGCCGGGGAACCGCCCATCGGCGAGACGATCACGAGCCGGCAGGTGGGTCCGAGCGTCGCACAACCCTGCGAGCCGTCCGATGCTTGCGTCGCGATCTCGGCGCCGATGCCCTCGAATCGGCCGCTGATCCCCTGGAGGTTCGACTGGTACTGGTCGGGGGTCAGGTACGCGGAATACGGGTCGTCGAGCGACTGGATCATCCCCTTGATCGCGCCCTGCACGACCGCCTCACGATCGACCGGTCCGCCCGCGTAGCGATCCTCGATCGTGTGATAGGTGTCCCAGAACGGCTGGAATGCCATCCCCTCGTCGCCGGGCGTGCCCGGTTCGACGGCGCTCTGGCGACCCATCGAGTAGCCACTGAGGAACAGCGCGCTTCCGGACAGCAGCGCCACGATGCTGATGGCGACGCTGATGACGGGAAGTGATGCCCGCCGACGCCGTGGCGTTGCGGTGGTCAACGGGTCGGGGATCGGGACGGACACCGCCTCCCGATCGGGCTGATCGAGCAGCTCGCTAGCGTGCATGGCGGTATCCGGTTTCCCCCTCGAGTCGGCAGTGAGGATGACGGAGCGCGACTGAGGATTCGAATCTACACCGCACCTCGGATCTCGGTCCGCCGTTCGAAGGTACGGGCGATGGATGAGACGTCGCGCCGGGCGCGACCTAGCGGATCAGGTACGTCCTGACCGAGACCCAGGAGCCCAGGACGCCCAGCCCGACGCCGGCGCCCATGACGAGCGTGACCAGGTCGCGCGTCATCGAGCCTATCTGCAGTGGCAGCACGCGGAAGAAATCGACCATGAAGCCGTTCAGCGGCTCGGCTGCGCCGGCGAGGATCGCGAGCGTGATGACCGCTCCCAGGAATCCGACGAAGGCGCCCTCGAACACGAACGGCCAGCGGATGAACGCGTCGGAGGCACCCACCAGCCGCATGATCTCGATCTCCTCGGATCGGGCGACGACGGCGAGCCGGATCGCGTTCACGATGATGAACAGCGCGATCAGCCCCACCCCGATGAGGATGCCGGTGCCGACGGTCCGAAGGATGTTCGTGACTGTCAGGAGCCGCTCGACGAGGTCCTGGATGTTGATGACGTTGCGGACGATCGGATGCTGCTCAGGTGCGAGCGACTCGGTCACCGCGCGCAACGCGGCGGCATCCTTGAGCTTGACCTCGACGCTCGCGTACAGCGGGTTGCTGTCGAGCTGCTCGGTCAGGTCCGTCCGGCCCTGCGCCTTCATCGATTCGCGGAAGCGCTCCAGTGCCTTGTCGCGGGTGACGACGTCGACGGACTCGACATCCGACCGTTGCTGGATCTCAGCCGCGAGCTCGTTGATCTGTGTTTCCGTGGCGTTCGGTTGCAGGTAGGCGACGACCTGGACCTTCTGCTCGGTGAACTGGAGCCCCGCGAGGAGTCCGGTCTGGATGATCCAGAACCCCGCGAGCAGCAGCAGCATGAGGACCATCGTCGCCGTCGCAGCGAGGCTCATCACCGCGTTGCGCCAGAAGCCCTGCCAGGCGCGTCTAAGGCTGAAGTAAAGGAACGCGAGCACGGTCGGTCAGTCCTCGCGGTGGTACGCGCCACCGACCTCGTCGCGGATGATCCGGCCTTCCTCGAGCGCGACGACGCGCTTGCGGAGGGCGGTCACGACCTCGGCGTTGTGCGTCGCCATCAGGACCGTGACCCCCAGCTCGTTGATGCGGAGCAGGAGCTGGAGGATCTCCCAGCTGATCAACGGGTCGAGGTTGCCAGTCGGCTCGTCGGCGATGATCAGCCGCGGGTCGTGGACGAGGGCCCGTGCGATCGCGGTCCGCTGCTGCTCACCACCGGACAGCTGCGCCGGGATCTGCTTGGCCTGTGCGGTGAGCCCGACGATCGCGAGCACGCGGTCGACGGCGGGGCGTATCTGGCGTCGAGGGTGCCCGGTGACCTCGAGCGCGAACGCCACGTTCTCCCAGACCGTCTTGGTCGGCAGCAGCTTGAAGTCCTGGAAGATGATCCCGATCTTCCGGCGCATGCGTGGTACCTGCCGGCGTGGCAGCCGCGCGAGGTCCTGACCGTCGAGCACCACCTCGCCCCGAGTCGTGACCTCGTCGCGGATCAGCAGCTTGATGAGCGTCGACTTGCCCGCGCCCGACGGACCGACGAGGAAGACGAAATCGCCCTCGGGGATGACGAGGTCCACGTCGCGCAGCGCGATCTTGCCGTTCGGGTACTGCTTCGTGACGTCGTGGAGCACCAGCACGGCCCGATCGGGGACGGCCTGGTCGCGGCCTCGTTCGAGGATGCGCCGACGAAGTGAGCGCGCCGCTGACGGCGGCGCTGAGGCGATGGTCACGGGCGACTCCGCGGTCGGGAAGATGTGGCGATCGGTGTCGCCACGGCTGGCTTTCGGTTCGACCCCGTCCGCGGGCACGGCAGCGGGAACCACGTCCGCCCGAGGCTACCATCGGCCTCCCGGGCGGGCAAACGTGACCGGCGGGCTACCGACCACCCGGACGATGGTCCGGTCCGGAGCCGTCTCGAGTGGTCGAGAGTGGTCTAGAGCAGTCCCGGCGAGATCGGCAGGTAGCGCGACAGGTCGGCCACCGGGCGATCCCAGCAGAGCAGCACGGGGAAGGGCTCCAACCGGAAGCCGGCGCGCAGCGCAGCGACGACCGCCTGGTCTGCGCTGCCCGGGATCCACATCGCGAACGCCCCGCGCGGGACGACCTCTCGCGTCAGATGACCGAGGATCGGCGCGACCAGATCGGGATCACGTGTGGCCACCGGTCCGACGCGACCGGCCTCGCCCGCATAGCCGTAGCCGAGTGCGGTCCCGTCCGGGCCTTCGTAGAGCCAACCGCGCCGTCCCTCGGTCCGCAAGTAGCGATGGTCCACCGGGTGGCGCACGCCGAGGGTCACAAGGTCGAGCTGATCGACGAGCTCGACGAGCCGTTCATGCCCATCGGTCGCGAGCTGCTCGAACGGGATCGGACGGATCCCCGAGGGCAGCGGCCCGAACGCTTCCGGCCGATCCGGCAAGCCGATCAGATTGAGTAGCGGCATCCGCGGCACGATCCCGAGGGATGCGTACAGCGCGTTGGCGATCGGTTGTGCGCTGTCGGTGGCGGTGGCGCGGACCGTCGCCGTGCCGTCGGTCGGGCTGACCCGCTCGACCAGCGCGCGACCCACGCCGCTCCGTTGCAACTCCGGGAGCACGAAGCACATCGAGAGGAACCAGAGCTGCTCACGAACGATGGCCGCGGCGAACGCGACGATGCGCTCACCACCCGGCGCCTCGGCATCGGGTCGCGTGGCGACCACGAAACGGTCCGGATCGGTGGATCGCAAATGCGTGTACAGCCGGAGGATCGCGGGGTTCTCCTGCTCGACGAGGGGCTGGTTCAGACGGCCCATGTAATCGTTGAGCGAGTGGCGCCAGATCTCGGCACATGCCCCGAGCTCGTGGGGCTCGACCGGCCGCAACGACAATCCGTCGCGGATCGCGCGGCCGGCGGCCGCGGTCACGCGGCGTCGCCCTCGTCGTCTCCGCTGCGCCACTCCCCACCGGTGGCGAGGCGCTCGAGCTCCGCCTGCATGAACGCGTCCAGGTCGCCATCGAGCACGGCGGACGTGTTGCCGGTCTCGTAGGCAGTCCGAAGATCCTTGACCATCTGGTAGGGGTGCAGGACATAGCTCCGGATCTGGTTCCCCCAGCCCGCCTCGACGTGCTCACCCTTGAGCGCGCGAAGCTCGGCCTCCTTCTCCTCGAGGGCGCGCTCGAGCAGGCGGGCCTTGAGGACCTTGGTCGCGTTCTCCTTGTTCTGGGTCTGCGACCGCTCGTTCTGGCTCTGGACGACGATGCCGGTGGGCAGGTGGGTCAGGCGCACCGCGGAGTCGGTCTTATTGACGTGCTGGCCGCCCGCGCCCTGCGAGCGGTAGGTGTCGACCCGGATCTCGTCCCAGTCGAGCTCGATCTCGATGTCATCGTCGACTTCGGGAAGGATCTCGACGAGCGCGAAGGTCGTCTGGCGCCGCTTCTGCGAGTCGAACGGGCTTATGCGGACGAGGCGATGGACGCCGCGCTCGGCGCGCAGCCAGCCATAGGCACGCCGGCCCTGGACTTCGACCGTGACACTCTTCAGACCCGCCTGCTCCCCCTCCTGCTGGTCGATGATCTCGGTCGCGAAGCGGTGGCGCTCGGCCCAGCGGAGATACATCCGCAGCAGCATCTCGGCCCAGTCGGTCGCCTCGGTGCCGCCCGCGCCTGCGCTGATCGTCAGGATCGCCGAGCGCTCGTCGTGCTCACCGGAGAACAGGAGCGCCGTCCGCTCGCGACCGAAGTCGGTCTCGAGGGAGGCCGCATCGCGGTCGACCTCGGCCACGAGATCGGCATCGTCGGATTCGGCGAGCAGCTCGACGGCGGCTTCGAGATCCTCCGCGCGGGAGTTGAGCCCATGCCATGTCTCGATCTCGGATCGAAGTCCGTCGGCCTCGCGAAGGATCTTCTGGGCGGCCCGCTGGTCGTCCCAGAAGCCAGGCTCGAGGGTCAGTGCGTCGAGCTGGGCGACGCGTTCTTGTTTGGCCTGGAGGTCAAAGTCGCCCCGAGGTCGACCGGATCTGCTCGGCGAGGTCGCGGATAGCGGACGTGTCCACTAGTTCCGGCCTTGGAGATCCTGGAGCAGGATCGGGCGCAGCTCGATGAGCCGCAGCGCGGTCTTGCTTCGGGCGACGACGGGGTTCACGCAGGGGCAATAGCTGTTGTGGGGACAGACACCACAGTTGCCGTCACAGTCGAGGGCGGCCGCATAGCTGCAGTTCCGGCAATCGCGCTCGCACGCGATGAGATCGACGAACGCGGCTTCCTCGGCCTGCTTCACGGACTCCCTCCAATTGCGACGCTGGGGGCACACAAGCGGGGCGGGCTGGGAGACCTGCCGGGAGGACGCACGCGGTCCGGGATCGGCGGGTTGGCCCAGTATAGGCGGCCAAACACCACAGGCCAAGAGGGAAGTTGGGTCTACGGACCAAAATCGGCGATCGTTCCGCAGTGTGAAAGCGTCTCCGGCGGCTACGGTGACTCGCCGGACACGAAGTACACGGCCAGGGCACCAAGCTCGTGGACGATGGCGTCGACCCGCGCGACTGGATCCCGTTCGAGCGGGCTCGTCCGGGTCGGCGAGCCGTAGCCGTTGATGCCTTCGTCGGAGGCCATCCGCAGCACGCGCAACATGTGACTCGGGTCGGAGACGAACACTGCCGATCCGATGTCCTTGTCACGCATGAGCGCGGCCACGCGCCGGATCGACTGGAGCGTCGTCCGGCTCGCGTCCTCGCTCAGGATCGCGTTCTCCGGGACGCCGTGCTCGATCGCGTAGCTCCGCGCGCTCGCCGCCTCGGTCGTCCGGTCGCCCTCCCGCTTGCCACCGGTGACGATCAGGCGCGGCGCGACCCCATCGTGGTAGAGCTCGATCGCGTGGTCGAGGCGAGCGGCGAAGACCGGGGAGGGGCGCCCGTCGTATTGGGCGGCACCCATGACGACGATCGCGTCGGCCCGGGTCCGCTCGTCGCGGTTGCCCTGGTCCCAGATCCGATACGCGGCATAGCCGCCGATCGCGAAACCGGC
>DATNFQ010000009.1:0-12072 GCA_035606295.1 Patescibacteria group bacterium | reverse complement strand
TCGCTGCGACAGGCCGAGCCCGCCGGCGCCGAGCACGATCGTCGCGAGCACGAGGTTCAGGATGCCGAGGCTCAGGACGAGTCGGGCGCGTTGGGCGGACGTCACGAGTCGATCCGAAACTCCACTTCGGACAGGTCGGGGGCCCGCTGATGGTACACGTCGTCATCCGCTCCGCGCGATCCACCGAGGGCGAAGAGTGCTACTGGGACGTATCGGGCGGGGCCGCCGCCGGTGATGCTTTCGAACAGGCCGAGCCGGTCGATCTCGGCCCGGATCCGGCGATCGGCCATCGCCGTCGCGAGCCGATCGGCGACCATCGCTCCCGCGGCGACGCCGTCGGAACGGGCGACCGTCAGGTGCGGGCGGAACGGACGCTCCTCGGCTGGCCAGCCGGCGTCCTGGAGGGCGTTCTGCGTCGATCGGGCCAGATCGCCGAGTGGTTCCGCGCCAGCTTCCAGGCCGATCCACAGTGTCCGTGGTCGTCGACCCGGCGGGAACGAGCCGGCACCGGCGAGCTCGATCTCGAACGGACCTGGCGCCGACCGGGCGGCCTGCGCGACGGCATCGACCGTGGCATCGACGCGGTCCGGCAGTGTCGGACCGAGGAAACGCAGCGTTAGGTGCAGCCCGTCGAGGCGCACCCAACGGACATCGCGCGCTCCCTCCGCAAGCGGCATCGCCCGTACACGCTCGACGATCGACTCGATCTGGGATGCCGCTTCATGCGGCAGCGGCACACCGACGAACAGGCGCTGGCCGGGCACGCTCTGGTCGGGGCGATACCGATCGACGCGGCGGCCGCTCAAGGGACGTCGGCCTTGGCCTCGACCTCGCGCTGCCATGTCCGGCGGTCGTCGCGGAGGACCTGGAGCGCCTTCTCGCGGTCCTTCCAGCCGATGACGTCGACGGCCTTGTCCTCGAGCGCCTTGTAGGTCGCGAAGAACTGCTCGATCTCGACGAGGCGGTGCGGTCGGACCTGGTCGAGCTGCTCGATGTGCTGCTGATGCGGATCGCCGAGCGCGACGCAGAGCACCTTGAAGTCGTAGCCCTTCTCGTCGCGCATCTCGAGACCGCCGATGGGCCGCGCCCAGACGTGGCAGCCCGTGAAGGTGGGCTCGTCGATCACCAGCAGGGCGTCCGTGTGGTCGCCGTCACCGGCGCGCGTTTCCTCGACGAAGCCGTAATCGAAGTTGTAGAAGACCGCGCTGCTCAGGACCCGATCGAGCCGGTAGACCCCGGCCGTCTCGTCGAACTCGTACTTGTTGCGAGATCCACGTGGGATCTCGACCACGACTTCGATGACATCCGGGTAGTCGCCTGGGGTGCGCATGCGAGCACGATACCGTGCCCCGGTTCACGCCTCCGGCGGGACGTCGAGTCGGATCACCAGCCGGTCATCGATCGCGCTGACCCACAGGTGCTGGCCGTCGCCGACGACGTCGCCGCCCGTCTGGAACGGAGCGCTGATGACGTGATGGATCGAACCATCGGGGACGATCATCGATAGGAAGCGCGACGGAGGGGTTCACCGCTCAGGTTCGCCGCGCCGAGCCAGCGGGAGTGCCAGCCACAGGACTCCGTAGACCAAGGTCGTCGCGACGGTCGCCGATACCGCCGCCATCGTTCCTTGCACGACGTCGACGGCAAGGAACACCGCACAGGCGATGCCGATCGCGGTGCAAACGAGGCCGGCGACCATCAGCTTGTTGGAATCGAAGAGCATCTCTTCCTTCACGTTCCGCCGGAAGTTGAGACGGTGGTATGCCGACGTCGCGATGAACAGCGCGGCTGCCGTCGCGCTGAAGAGCAGTGCGAACATGTAGATGCCGCGATCGAGATCCGAGGTCTTCGCGAACCCCTGCTGGAACGGCAGGATCAACAGGAAGGCGAACAGCACCTGGACGCCGGGAAGCGCGATCCGGACTTCGTTGAGGAGCTCGATCAGCTCGCGGTCGACGCGTTCCTTCTCGGTCTCGTCCGCCATGCGAGCAGGGTACGCGGCGCCCGTACGCGCCGCCCGCGTCAGCGACGCAGGTCGGCTCGAAGCTCGGCGACCTCGGAGCGCAGCGCCGCGATCTCGTCGGCGAGGCGCGACGCTTCGGGGACTGCCTCGGTCGGCTCGGGTGCCTCCTCGTCGGAAGGCGGTTGAGGCACGAGCAGGCTCGCCAGGATGCTCGCGAGCGCCGCGATGATGCCGACACCGGTGAGCATCACGAACAGTCCCACCAGTCGACCGGCCAGGGTCACCGGAAAGCGGTCGCCATACCCGACGGTCGTGATCGTGACGAAGCCCCACCAGATCGCGTCCGATCCGGTCTTGATGTTCGAGTCCGGCGAGCGACTCTCGAATTGGAGGACGAGGAAGCTCGCGGTGCTCAGGATCATCCCCGCCGCGAGGATCGTGATGAACGAGGCGTACTGACCTCGGTTGGCGATCATGTCCCGGACCAGCTCCCGGCGGTTGTTGCCCCGAAGCAAGCGGGTCACCCGCGCCAGTCGGCTGATGCGCGCCAACCGGAACAGCGCCGTGAATTCGAAGAACCCGAGGGTCGGGATCGAGCCAAGGAGGTCGAGCCATCCACGCTCGTAGATGAAGTACTGACGGCGAGGATGTGATCCGGTGAGCGAGTACGCGAAGTCGCCCAGGAAGATCATGCAGATGACGAAGTCATAGGCCTGCAGCAGCTGCCTCGACTCCGCGTCGAGGGGCAGCAGGAGCAGCACCATGACCACGAGCGAGAACAGCGTGAGGACGAGGATGAACAGGTTGTAGGCATTACCGTGCTCGCGCACGGTCACCTGCTCAGCGTTCATCGACGCTCCTTCGGTCATCGTCGGAGCCTAGGAGCGCGGGACGCTCCCCGAAACGGGTGGCGACACCCAGCCTCGCGCCGTGTCGGCGCGAGGGTCAATCGTTGTACAGCCGCTCTTCGATCAGTTTCTCCTGCACCGTTCGACCGTTAGGGTCGAAGCAGGAGAACTCGAAGTGCTTCTCGAACTCGAGGTCGACGTTGTCCTGACCGCCGCGGTTCTTCTCGACCGAGATCACGACCCAGTCGCGGAAGCGCTGCGCCTGGTACGGGTTGAACTCGATGTTGACCTTGGCGACGATGTGGTACTTCTCGTTCAGGATCAGGATGATGTCAGCCTCGTAGTTGATCGCCGACGAGCCGCGCAGGTGGAAGTTGCGCAGGCGCGACGCCTTGAGGCCTTCCTTGTCCGCGGCGACGATCGAGACCATCGGCACGTCCTCGGACAGGGCGATGTCCTTGAGGCCGTTGACGATGTAGGTGACCTTCTCCGACTCGTTCTCGGGCTCCGGGACCTGGGGCACCTTCTGCATGTAGTCGACGAAGACGACGAGGCGTCGGTCGCCGGACAGGGCGCGGTGCTGCTGGACGAGCTTGCGGATGTTGTCGATCGTGCTCGCGGTCTGCGAGCCACGGAGCAGGAACAGGTTCTGGCCGTAGCGCGCGATGCGATCGAGCGACGGGCGCAGGCGCGGGTTGTTGGCGAGCTGCGGCGTCGCGGCGCCCTCCGCCATCCACGTGCCGAGGATCTCCTTGCGAACATCCTGGATCTTGATCGCGCCGGTCTTGTGCGGCAGGTGGGCGAGGGCCGACTCCATCGCGATGAGCCGGTTCATCAGGTAGGCCTCGTCGTGCTCGAAGCACAGATAGAGGACGTTGGCCTGGCCGCCCGACGCGATGTTGCGCGCCATCTGCAGCGCCATCGTGGTCTTGCCGGTGCCCTGCGCACCGCCGATCAGCAGCAGTTCCCCGGCGCGCAGCCCCGAGCCGATGGTCTTGTCCATCGGCGTGAAGCCGAGCGGGACCGGCTGGTACTCCGCGAGTTGACCCGTCGTGACCCGTTCATTGAGGTCGACGAGGACGTCGAGGGCGGATCTCGGCGCCATGCTCCCGTTATCGGTGTCGAGTCGCCACCCGCGTGCGGCGGGCGCGGGCGCAGCGTTGGCTTCGAGATCAGTGGTCACGCGGTCGGATCCTCCCCGGAGGCCGGCGCTCTTGGCGCTCATACGGCGACTGTAGGGTAGCACCGGGGGTAGGCCGTATCACCCATCCGTACTGCGACGGTCCCGCCCGTTCCGGTCCGCCCGGCGCGCCGCCTCAGCCCTCGTCGAGACTCGCGATCTCGTCGAATGTGGCGGCCATCGTGCGGATCGCGGCCTCGTAGTTGTGGAGGTCGAACCACTCGTTCGGCGCGTGCGCCAGGTCGTTGGGCTGGGTGAAGCCGAGGAGGACGACCGGCAGCCCGAGGATGCGCTGGAAGCTGGCGGCGACCGGGATGGACCCGCCCGAGTTGATGTACAGCGGTGACTGCCCGAACACGCGCTCGAGCGCCCTCGACGCCGCGCCGACGTGCGGGTGATCGAGCGGCGTCTGGCTCGGTCGTCCGGTGCCGAGCAGCCTGACGGTCACCTCCACGCCCGGCGGCGCGATCTCATCGACGAACGCCTTCAGCTTCGCGAAGACGTCCTCCGGCTCCTGGTCGGCGACGAGGCGCATGCTGATCTTGGCGTGCGCCTCGGCCGGGATGATCGTCTTCTGGCCGTGGCCCTGGAACCCGCCCCAGATGCCGTTGACGTCGAGCGTCGGACGGATCGACTTGCGCTCCAGCGTCGTGTAGCCCGATTCGCCGACGAGCCCGGGCACACCCGTGTCCGCCCGGAAGGTCTCCTCGTCGAACGGGAGCGCGGCGATCGCCTCGCGCTCCTCCTGGGTCGGCTCGCGGACATCGTCGTAGAAGCCGGGGATCCGGATGCGTCCGTCGGGGCCCTTCAGGGCCGCGATGATCTGGGCGATCGCGAAGGCCGGATTGCCGATGGCACCGCCGTAGCTGCCCGAGTGGAGATCGCCGCCGGCGAGCCGGACATCGATCTGGGCGTAGGTCATGCCACGGAGGGACAGCGTGATCGCGGGGACGTTCCCCTCGAAGAAGCCCGTGTCGCTGATGATCGCGGCATCCGCGTCGAGGCGATCGCGATGCTCGGTCAGCCACGCGTCGAGGTGAGCGCTGCCGCTTTCCTCCTCGCCCTCGAAGACGTACTTGACGTTGACCGGCAGGCTGTCGCGCGTCGCAAGCAAGGCAGCCGCGGCGCTGACATGGGCGTGGATCTGGCCCTTGTCGTCGGCCGCGCCGCGGCCGATCAGCCGATGGCCGTCCACGACTGGCTCGAACGGTTCGGTGTGCCACTCGTCGAGCGGGTCGACCGGCTGGACGTCGTAGTGACCGTAGACGACGACGGTCGGCGCTCCCGCGGCATGCAACCAGTCGCCGTAGACCATCGGGTGGCCGCTGGTCTCGCTGACCTCGACGTTCTGGATCCCCGCGGCACGCATCTCGTCGGCGAGCCATTCGGCCGCTCGGCGCACGTCCGGAGCGTGCTGCGGCAATGCCGAGATGCTGGGGATCCGGAGGAACGCCTTGAGGCGCTCGAGGCGCTCCTCGCGACGCGGCTCGAGGTACGCGTCGAGGACGTGGTCGGTCGCGGTCGTGTCGGGCATGGCCCGGAAGTCTAGCCGCCCTTGCGAGCCTGCATGCTCGAGCCGACGTTGCACGGTAGGACGACGGGATCCGTGGGGGCGGCGTAGTAGGCTGGCCGCCGTTCTACCGCCCAACAACGCATCGGAGTCCCGAACATGCGAACTCTCCTGGTGGCGAGCGTGCTCGTCCTCACGGGCACGCTGCTCGCGGGTTGCGCGAGCGAGGGCGGAGGTGACATCACAGGCAAGACCTGGCATCTGATCTCGATCACCACGAACACGCCGAAATTCGCAGCCATCGTCCCGGCGGAGTCGCAGGGGAACTACACGATCGACTTCGCGGTCGACGGGACGTTCGCCGCGAAGGCCGATTGCAACCAGGTGTCGGGGACTTACACCATCCAGGGCAAGGCCGTCCTCACGATCAAGCCAGGCCCTTCGACCCTTGCCGCGTGTCCTGCGGGGTCGTTCGGCGCCGAATACGTCGCGGCGCTGGCACAGGCGAGCAGCTATTCCACAGCGGCGAACCAGATGACGATCACGCTGTTGGACAACGGCACGCTCGGGTTCCAAACCACCTGAATCGAACGAGCGGGCCGGGGACCGGCCCGCTCTGAACGGGAACTGGTTCGGCCGACGCTTACGCCGGCTGCGGCTGCGGTTCCGGGATCGGCTGGCCGGGCCCGACGATGGAGGGCACACCGCTCTCGGGGGCCTTCGGCGGAAGGTCCTGGAAAAGCGACTCGAAGCCTTCCGCGTCGACCGTCTCCTCGGCGACGAGCTTCTCGGCCAGGGCAACGAGGCGGTCGCGGTGGGTCGTCAGGACCTCCGTCGCCCGGTCGTAGGCCTTGTCGATGATCGCGCGGACCTCCTCGTCGATGGTCTTGGCAACCTCGTCGGAATAGTTCCGCTGCTCGCCGATCTCCCGGCCGAGGAAGACCAGCTCGTCGCGCTTCCCGAAGGACAGCGGACCGAGCTTGTCACTCATGCCGAACTCGGTGACCATGCGCCGCGCAAGGTCGGTCGCCTTCTCGATGTCGTTGCTGGCACCGGTCGTCGTATCCCCGAAGATCAGTCGCTCCGCGACGTTGCCGCCGAGCAGGCCCGCGATCTTGTCCTCGAACTCCGTCTTGGACTGGAGATAGCGATCCTCCGTCGGCAGGGCCATGGTGTAGCCGAGGGCCATGCCGCGGCTGATGATCGTGACCTTTGCGACAGGGTCGCACTTCGGGAGGATCCGCTGGACGACCGCGTGACCGCCCTCGTGGTAGGCGATGATCGCCTTCTCGGCGTCCGAGATGATCCGTGACTTGCGCTCCGGACCGGCCACGATCCGTTCCAGCGCTTCCTGGAACTCGGACATGCCGATGACCTTCTTGTTCCGGCGTGCCGACAGGATCGCGGCCTCGTTGACGAGGTTGGCGAGGTCGGCACCGGAGAAGCCCGGCGACTGGCGCGCGACGCCTTCGACGTCGACGGCCTTGTCGAGCGGCTTGCCCTTGGTGTGGACCTTGAGGATCTCGACGCGACCCTTCATGTCAGGCCGGTCGAGGATGACCTGGCGGTCGAAGCGGCCGGGCCGCAGGAGGGCCGGGTCGAGGACGTCGGGTCGGTTCGTGGCGGCGACGACGATCACGTTCGTGTTCGTGTCGAAGCCGTCCATCTCGACCAGGATCTGGTTCAGGGTCTGCTCGCGCTCGTCATGGCTGCCACCGAGGCCCGCGCCACGCTGACGACCGACCGCGTCGATCTCGTCGACGAAGACGATGCACGGTGAATTGCGCTTCGCCTGGTCGAACAGGTCGCGGACGCGGCTCGCGCCGACGCCGACGAACATCTCGACGAACTCCGAGCCGGAGATCGAGAAGAACGGGACGCCCGCCTCACCGGCGACCGCGCGCGCCATGAGCGTCTTGCCGGTGCCCGGAGGCCCGACGAGCAGCACACCGCGCGGGATGCGCGCGCCGAGCGAGTTGAACTTCTCAGGGAACTTGAGGAATTCGACGACTTCCTGGAGCTCCGTCTTGGCTTCGTCGACACCGGCGACGTCCGCGAATGTCACCACGGTCTTGTTGCCGAGGAACATCCGTGCACGGCTCTTGCCGAATGACAGGGCCTGGTTATTGGTGCCCTGTGCCTGACGCATCATGAAGAAGATGAAGCCGCCGATGATCAGCAGCGGCAACACCGCGGTCAGCAGCAGCCCGAGCCATGACGTGTCCGGTGCCTGGTTCGCCGTGAAGACGTCGGCCGGAAGCTCGACCGGAGGCGTGCCCTTCGCCGCCGCTGCCTGCATGTCGGTGAAGACCGGGGTCAGGACGGTCGGGACGATGACCGTGTAGGTCTCTTTCGGGGTCGATGTGGTCTCGACGGTCAGGGTCGTGCCCTGCTGCGTGACCTTCGCGACCTTGTTCTGACTGACCTGGTTGAGGAAGTCGGAGTAGCCGGTCGTCTGGGGTTGCGACGTGGTCGTGATCCACGTGAACAGCAGCGCCGCAGTGCCCACCACGAGCACCAGCATCACGATGCCGTTTCGGAAGAACTTGGGGTTCAACTAGGAGCCTCCGGGGTGAAGTGGACGACGACCGAGCGCCGCCACGTGTCGCGAGTATACCGTCGGGGTCTGACGGGACCCCCTGACCGATGTCATGTCCTTGATCATCCCTACGGACGATCGCGAAAGGTGGATGGGGACGGGAGGTCGTGTGAAGAAATCGATACGACGTGCGTGACGACACGTCGTCGGTATCGAGGATTGGTAGCGGAGGGCGGATTCGAACCACCGACCAAGGGCTTATGAGTCCCCTGCTCTACCACTGAGCTACTCCGCCGCGGCCGCCGATTCTAGCGCCGAGCGACGGAGTCACGCCAGCGCAAGGACCCAACCTATACTCGGCCGATGCAATCCGGGGCGCCGCGAGCGTCGACGACGGCGCCGCCCCCGCCGACTGACGCGCCCCCGCCGACTGACGCGCCAGCGACGAACGCAGCGGCGGCTCCGTCGGGCGGCATGGGGCTCGACTCGATCCGACTGCAGGCCGAAGAGCATCCGGTCATCGAGGACACACCCGCGACTTCGCCCGCGGAGCACTGCCTGCGCCTGATGCATCTCAAGGCCTACGAGGAGGCGGCGGGTCACGCCGTCAGCGCCGACGTGCTCGACGTCGGGTGCAACACGGGTTACGGGACCCTGCGCTTCCTCGATGTGGCGCGGCGCGTCGTCGGGGTCGACGTGTCCGACCGCGCGATCGAGGTCGCACGGGCGTCGACGCGCGACGGTCGACCGGAGTTCGTCGTCATCGACGGCATCACGCTGCCGTTCCCGGACGACTCCTTCGATCTCGTCGTCAGCTTCCAGGTCATCGAGCACATCGAGGATCCAGTCCCGTACCTGCGGGAGATCCGGCGCGTCGCCCGACCCGGCGCGACCGTCCTGTTCACGACGCCCAACGCCGGGACGCGACTCTATCCCGGGATGCGGCCCTGGAACCGCTTCCATGTCCGGGAGTACCTGGCTCCCGAGCTGGAGGCTGAGCTGCGCGAGGTGTTTCCCGACGCGCGCGTTCGGGGCATGTTCGGGACGCCGACGCTGTACGAGACGGAGATCGACAGGGTCGACGCCGCCCGCCGGCGGATCCGCAAGGCAGAGGCAGCGGCAGTCGCGCCATCGAGCGTGGCCGGCGCGACCGGCGACGCAGCTCCAACGCCACGGGCCAGACGCCGGCCGCTTCCGGTTCGTGCCGTCAGGGCGCTGATCCCCGCGTCCGTGCGCAGTCGACTGCGTGCCACGCTCGTGGATCCGCCGCAGCCCGCCACGAGGACGGCCAAGGCGACGCCGCCGGCGCCCCCCGCCGCGGTGGCGATGTCACTCGAGGCGTTCCGCGAGTTCACGGTCGACGATCTCTACTACGCCGACCACGACCTCGATCGAGCGATGGACTTCATGGCGGTCTGTCGGGCCTGATCGCACCGCCCGAGGTCCCGGTCAGCGGCCGATCAGCAGGATCCCCACCATCCGGTGGTAGTGCGAGATGAACGTGTCCCGGTGCACGACCCGGCCATTGCCGTCGCGCACCGTGCGCGTCACCGAGACGTCCTTGCCGTCGACCGGGTACTCGGTCCGCTGCTGCTCGCCTGGTCGGAGCGACGAGGTGTACTGCGTCGTGTCGTACCCCGCGACGACGTTCGTGACGATGGGGTTGGACCACGTGGTCGTGCGGCCGTTCGGCACGCTCCAGATCTCGAAGTGGACGATGCCCGGCGACGCCTGCGACCGGATCATCACCGGGTGCGTCGTGTCGTTCCGGAAGCGCATCGTCTGCGAGTCCGAGACCGTCGCGTCCAGACCCAGCGGATAGCGGGTGATGTAGTACCAGTGCGGCTGGCGCGTCACGATCTGCAGCCCGCCACGGGCCGCAGCGTTGAACAGCGTCGTCGAGGCCGCGCAGATCCCGCCGGCCAGGGCCTTGCCCTCGACGCTGTGGCCACCGACGATCGCGCCGCCGAGGCGGTAGCCCGTCCGGAAGCTGACCTCGCCGAGCGCCCGCCAGAAGTCGAACGTCTCACCAGGCCGGACCACCAACCCGTCGAGCCTGCGGGCCGGGACCGTGATATTCGCCGAGAAGCCGTTGTGAGCACTGACCTGGTAGTAGGTCGTCCATGACCCGATCCGCTCGACAAGCGGCGCCTTCTTGGTCGCCTCGCTCGTGGTGACGTCCGGACCGACGGCCCGCGTCGCGATCGCGACCTTCGATGGCGTCTTCGCGCCGACCGCACGGCCATCGAGGATGTTCACGATCGAATCGACCGTCGCCTCGACATCGAGCTCGCGGCCCGCCGCTGAGGCGCTGACACCGAAGACCCGGCCCCCACGATCGCGGACGAACGTCGCGTTCGTCGGCTTGATCGCGACGTGTTTCTTGATGCTCTTGAGGATCGCCGTCGCGCGACCCGTATCGATCGCGGGTCCGTAGCTGGCGCCGGTGCCCTCGAATGTCATCCAGCCCGTGAGGACCTTCGCGGTGATCGACCAGGAGCGGTTCGCCGTCGCGAGCTTGATCGGCGCCGCGATCCGTCGGGCCTGGTCGACAGCGCGGGCGACATCCTCGTCCGAGGTCGCGGGCGGCAGCACCGTCGACTCGGTCTCGTACCGGATGACGGGGGGCGTCGCCGGGTCGAGCAGCGCCGCGTCGATCTGCGGCTCGACACCACTCGTGTCGACGGCAACACCGTCGTGCGCCGGCGTCGTCGTGAACGATCCATGGACGATGCCCGCATGTGCGTCGATCGGCTGCCGCTCCCCGGCGAGCCGGAACGCGGCGAGCTTGGCCGCGAGTGTCGGTCGGTCATAGCCGATCCGGATCGGCACCGTCGTCGGGCGGAGGAGACCCTGCAGACCGGCGAGCGCCTCCTCGAACCGTGTCCCGGTCCGCCCCTGTGCGAGCGCCTCGTCGAGCATGCCCTGGCCGTCGATGGCTCGCCCGACCTCGGCATACGAGATGACACCCGTGGTCCGGCTCGAGACGAGCTGGATCTGGCCGTCCTCGAGCGCAGCCAGCGCGTCGTCGATGGCCGTCTGCGCCTGCATCTCGGTCATCCCGCCGACGGCCACACCACCGACGACCACGCCCGGGAGGACGCGCCCGTCATACGACCGGCCGAACGCGACGAGGGCGACGACGCCGGCAAGCGCCGCGAGCAGCAGAAGGATCACGGACCAGCGAACGACACGACCGACCGTCCGCCCGAGGGCGCGCGGTGCCGTTGCGACAGGTTGTGTGGTGGCCATCCGTGATCACCCCGAGCGGACGTCGGGGCGGCCCCGGCGTCGAGGCTGGGACTCTACGTCACGTGTGTCTGCGTGGGAAGGGGGTCGTACGGGCTACTGGGCGAACGTATCGCAGTCGTCGGGGCTGCCGCTCTTGAACCCGCGCGTGAACCAGGCCGTGCGTTGCTCGGAAGAGCCATGCGTCCACGTCTCGGGGTTCACCTGGCCGGTCGTCGACTGCTGGATCAGGTCATCGCCGACCGCGGCGGCAGCACTGAGCGCCTCGTCGATATCGCCCGGTTCGAGGTCGGCCTGGTCCGAATGCGCCCACACGCCGGCGAGACAATCGGCCTGGAGCTCCTGGCGAACGGACAGGTCGCCCCGTCGGCTCGGGTCCTGCTGGGCCGTCTGCTGGACCTGATCGGAGATGCCGAGCTCGGTCTGGACGTGATGACCGAACTCATGCGCGACGACGTAGGCCATCGCGAAATCGCCGCCCTTCGCGCCGAAGCGCGACTTGAGCTCGTCCATGAAGCCGAGATCGAGGTAGACCTTCTGATCCGCCGGGCAATAGAAGGGCCCGGTCGCGGCAGTCGCCGGTCCGCAATCGGACTGCGTCGAGCCGTCGAACAGGACGAGTTTCGTCTTCGTGTAGTCGCGGTTGGACTGGCTGAAGGTCGTCGCCCAGAAGGTCTGGATGTTGTCGACGATGTAGGCGAGCTGCTGATCGGTGTCGCTCTGGGGATCGAGCGTGCCGCCGGGTTCGACGGCGCCGCCACCGGAGAGGCCGCCCATCCCCGG
>DATNFQ010000008.1:0-3559 GCA_035606295.1 Patescibacteria group bacterium | reverse complement strand
GTTCGCCGGCGCCAGCCTCACGCCGCACCGGGCGTTCGGGGGCATCGTCGTGGGGATCCTCGCGATCCTCGTTACGGTGACGGCCGGTGCGGCACACCTGCCGAACGGCGGTGGGAGTCGTGCGGGCTTGTTACTACTTCTCGTCGTCGTCCAGGTCTTCCTGCCAGCCATGAAGGGCGTATTCGCAGCACTGCACCCGGTGAACGCGCTACTGATCTTCGGGCTAGGCCTAGTCGTCGCCCGCAACGCCACAGCCGCCCTGGAGGCGCCCGCGGACGAGGCTGGGGTGGCCGCCCGGTCAGAAGCCCCTGTTTCTAGCGCTCACTGAAGATCCGAACGCCCGGATGGGATGGGTCACATCTCGTCGATCACCACGCGAGGCGCGGGCGAGAACGCTGGGGGCTCGCCCGCCGCCTCGGCTTCACCGAGGCAAGGCCGGTATGGGGACGCCCACCCAGCGCGTCAGGACGACGTTGCTTGACTTGCGCCAGGTCGCGAGACAGCGCACGGCCTTGGCAGCCTGGTCCATGCGAGGGACGCGGTCGCGCACCGGCGGTACTGATCCATGAGGTGAAACGCTCCCATGACTCCCCCCAGCATCCACTCGAGCAAGATCCCGTACCAACTCCCGCAGCCGACCGGGATGGTCGCGGACATCGCGACAGCCGGCGCGCTCGACCTCGACGACGATGAGCGAGCCTGGGTCCCCCAGTTCGAGGACGTGACGTTCAAGCCGCTCATCCTCAACGTCACCGCGGGCTACTACGTCAACCTGCTGCGTGTCCGGAAGTCAGGCGTCCTATCGCGCCATCGACACAGTGGACCGGTTCACGCGATCACCCTCCGCGGAGAGTGGCATTACCTGGAGCATGACTGGATCGCGAAGACGGGCGATTACGTCTTCGAACCGCCCGGCGAAACGCACACGCTGGTGGTCCCTGACCACGTGACGGAGATGATCACCCTCTTCCACGTCACGGGAGGCTACGTCTATGTGGATCCGGTCGGGAATGCGCTGAGCTACGAGGACGTGTTCACCAAACTCGCGAACGCCCGCGCTCATTACGAGCGGCTCGGCCTGGGGGCGGACTACGCCAACAGATACGTCAGGTGAACGATGTCCTGAGCACCGGTGGCAGCTGCATCATCGGGCCGCTGGGGCAGGTCCTGGCCGGGCCGGCCAGGGACGGCGAGGAGATCCTGTTCGCCGACATCGATCTCGACGACATCGCAAGGGGCACGTTGGACTTCGATGCCGTCGGGCACTATGCCCGGCCGGATGTCTTTCGCCTGATGGTGGACGAGTCCGCCCGGTCACCGGTCTCCACGGTGAGCGAGCCCCGATGATCGCGATGGATCCCTGAACGTCAGAAGCTCTGATCGACCGCCCGCTGGATCGGATGATTGGCCCGGAACATGTCGTTCGGGTCGTATCGCTCCTTTACGGCGAGGAGGCGGTCAAACGTCGCCTCCGGATAGATCGTCCGGGGGTCGACCCGCGTCTCGGCGAAGTTGAGGTAGCGACGGCCGCTGTCCCACGGCGCCATCGCCTCGAGGATTCGCTGGGCATGATCCTCGACCGCGATGAGCATTTCGGGATCGAACGCCAGGCCGAACGTGAACAGCACGAACGGCTGCTCGATCGCATCGAGCACCCCGTGGTCGGGCGAGCTCGCGGCGAGCGCCCCTCCGAGCTGGCGCACCTCGACGTGCAGCAGCGGTGATCCGACGAATGCTTCGACCAGGCGGTCGATCGCCTCGGGCGTGAACGCGTCAAGCAGCGTCCCATCGCCGTCGTACGGCAGCGGCTCCTCGGGGTCCATGTTCACGAGGCTCAGATCGCTCGGCGGCATCATCGTGAACGAGTCGAATTCGGGTTCCAGCGCCCGGATCGGCCGAAGGAGGTCGACGGCCTCCGCTTCGCTCCCGATGATCGCCGCCTCGACCAGCACGAACGACCGGCCGCGTAGATGTTCCGGCAGGAATGGGGCATCCGGCAGCTGGAGCATCCGGCCGAGCGACTGGCACGTGTCTGGGAGGTCGTCGATCCAGCCGCGCCAGGCCGTCAGGACCTCGGCCGCACGTTCGATCGGCCAGAACATGGCGCCGGCGTAGACCTCCTTCAACGGGACGAGCTCGAACTCGAGCGCCGTCACGGCGGCGACGTTGCCCCCTCCCCCGCGGAGCGCCCAGAAGAGATCCGGTTCGGTGTCGCGGTCGGCGCGGACAGGCCGCCCGTCGGCGAGGACGACCTCCGCGGCCACGATCGAATTGCAGGCGAGCCCGTGCCGTCGTCCGAGCCAGCTCAACCCGCCACCGAGCGCATACCCGGCGACGCCGACATCGGCTGAGGTGCCGGACAGGAAGGCGAGATCGTGCTCCGCGGCGGCGAGCGCGAGCGGCTTCGCGAGGACACCGGCTTCGACGCGCGCGGTCCGTCGCGCTGGATCGATCTGGATCCCGCGCATCCGCTCGGTCTTGAGCAGGATGGTCGGGTCGTCCCAGTCGATCGTGCCGGCGTTGTGGCCCCCGGCGTTGAAAGCGATCGCGAGGCCATGCTCAGCAGCGAGCTGGACGGTCGCGACGACGTCAGCCGCCGACTCCGGCAGGATGATCGCGAGCGGCTGCTGATCGACGGCCAGATTCCACGCCTTGCGGCTCGCGTCCCACGTCGAGTCGCCCTCGAGGATGACATCGCCGACCAGCCTCGCGTCCAACGCGCGAAGCGATCGCGTGACGTCGTCGGTCGCCATGCCTCCATCCACTGCAGCCATCTCGGTCCCCTCCCTCGTCGATCTCGCTTGCGACTCAGAACGTTAGAACGACGTTGCCGACCTTGTGCCACGTCTCGACGTAGCGGTGCGCGTCCGCGACCTGCTCCACCGGGTATGTGCGATCGATGACCGGCCTGTAGGCGCCGGCCTCGATCAGCTCCTTCATGTAGCGGACGTCGGCTTTCGACCGAAGTCCGTTGGCGAACCGGAGTCGGCGATCGCCGAACCAGCGACTGCCGATCCACCAGCCGAGAGTGCTGAGCTTGTGCGGCCCGAAGTCGGTCTCGACGTAGATCCCGCCCGGCTTCAACGCTCGCCTGCCCCAGAAGAAGGCGTACTTGCCGACCGCGTCGATCACGACATCGAAGACGGGGCCACGCTGCGTCAGGTCCTCGCGCGTGTAGTCGATGACCTCGTCGGCTCCAAGGGAGCGAACGAGCTCGACGTTCCTGGTGCTCGTGACGCCGGTGATGTGCGCGCCCATGTGCTTCGCGATCTGGACCGCCCCGGTCCCGAGCGAGCCCGATGCGCCGTAGACGACGATCCGGCTCCCCTCCCCGACCTCGCCGCGACGCAGCGTCGCAAGGGCCTGCATCGCTCCATCGCCGACAGCCGCCGCCTCCTCGAACGAGAGGTTCGACGGCTTCTTCGCGATCGACCCCGTCACGGGCAGCCGGATGTAGTCGGCGTGTGTGCCGAACAGCCTGATGAGCCCGAAGACCTCGTCGCCCGGGACGAACTCCGAGACGCCCGGCCCGACCGCGGCCACGATCCCTGCGAAGTCC
>DATNFQ010000007.1:0-5420 GCA_035606295.1 Patescibacteria group bacterium | reverse complement strand
AGCCCCGACGCCGCCGACATCCGGCTCGGCGGCGCGAACCTGCAGGACGTGCCGGCGCGCGAGCGCAATTTCGGCATCGTCTTCCAGTCGTATTCGCTGTTCCCCAACATGTCGGTCGCGCGCAACATCGCGTACGGCCTCGAGTGCCGCGGATGGCCGAAGGCGTCGCGACAGGAGCGGATCGACGCGATGCTCGCGCTCGTCAATCTTGCCGACCAGGCGGGCAAGTTCCCGCACCAGCTCTCCGGCGGCCAGCAGCAGCGCGTCGCGCTCGCGCGTGCGCTCGCCATCGAGCCGCCCGTTCTCCTCCTCGACGAGCCGCTGTCGGCGCTCGATGCCGCGGTCCGGTTGACCCTCAGGCTCGAGATCCGGCGGATCCAGCGGAGTCTCGGGATCGCGACGATGTACATCACCCACGACCAGGAGGAGGCGCTGTCGATCTCCGACCGGGTCGCAGTCATGCGCGACGGTCTGGTCGAGCAGCTCGGGACGCCCGAGACGATCTACACGAAGCCCGCGAACGCCTACGTCGCCGGGTTCGTCGGGACATCCAACCGGCTGTCCGTATCGGTGACGGGGGCCGACGGCACGCAGGTCGAGTGGCAGGACCGTCCGATCCGAGTGGCCGCGGACCCTCAGTTCCAGCCGGGGTCCTCAGCGATCCTCGTGGTCCGCCCGGAGCGGATCCAGGTGCGCCCAGCCGGCGACGGCACGGACACCGGCGGTTGGCCCGGCCGGATCGCCGAGCGGACGTTCCTTGGCTCCGTGACCCGGTTCACGATCCGCGTCGGCGACGAGATCCTGCTCGCCGACGTCCCCGGTGAGGCGAGCGCCGAGGTCCGCCTGGATCTCGACGATCCCATCACGATCACGTTCGAGCCCGGGTCCGGCCGGCTGATCCCCGTCTCCGCCGCCCCGCTTCCGGACGACCTCGCGACGGCATGAGCCGCCGCGTCGACAACCCGTGGCGGCGGTCGGCGCCGCTCGCGGTGGCGCATCGCGGTCAACGTGCGACGTTCCCGGAACAGACGCTCGAGGCCTATGTCGAGGCGATACGGCTTGGTGCGGACGGGATCGAGACCGACGTCCAGCTCACCCGGGACGGCCATCTCGCGATGCTCCACGACCTGACCGTGGACCGCACGACCGACGGGCACGGCCCGATCGCGGCGATGGACTGGGCCGACGTCCGGGCGCTGGATGCGGGCAGCTGGCGCGGCCAGCGTTTCGCTGGAGCGAGGATCCCATCGCTGGACGAGACGATCGAGCTCGTGGTCGAGGCCGGCCTTCTGCTGTGCGTCGAGATCAAGGGCACGGCCTCGGACGCTCCGCGAACAGCCGTGGCGGTGGCTCGGCTCATCCAGGAGCGCGGCCTCGTCGACCAGGTGTTCATCTCATCGTTCGATCACGCGGCCCTCGCGGCGGCCCGACAGGAGGCCGGTAGCCCGCTCCTGGCGCCGGAACGGCTGCCGGAGGCAGGCCCGTCCGACCCGGACCTTGCGGTCGCCCAGGCGGCCGCGCTCGACGCGGCCGTCCTCCAGCACCGCTGGGAAGACCTCACGGCCGAGGTCGTCAAATCGCTCCACGGCTCGGGTACCGCGGTCTGGTCCTGGCCGATCGACACGCTCGAGTCGATCGAGCGAAGCGTCGAGCTCGGGTGCGATGCGGTGATCGGCGACGACGTCCCCTTGCTGCTAGCGGGGCTGGGTCGCGCCCGGATCGCCGAAACCGCACTTCCCTCGCCCGGGCGGTGACGGTGACCGGGGACGGCGGGCCGGCGCGGCTCGTGGTGCTTGTCGACTTCGACGGGACCATCGCCCGCCTCGACCTCAGCGACGAGGTGATGCGCCGCCATGCCGATCTCGAGGCGTGGGCACCGCTCGAGGCGGCCTACCTCGCCGGCGACATCGGGTCCCGGACCTTGCTGACGCGCCAGGCGGCGGTCCTCCACGGCGACACCGGTGAGATCGCCGCGATGATCGAGGGCGAAGACCTGGATCCGGCCTTCCGGCCCTTCGTCGAGGAACTGTTGGCGCGCGGCGCGATCGTCGAGGTCGTGAGCGACGGCTTCGGCTTCTTCGTGCGCCCGTCGCTGGAGCGGATCGGGCTCGGCGACCTCCCCGTGTACACGGCGCGTACGACCTTCGCAGCCGGTGCCGTCACGATCGATTTCCCAGACGGTCACCCGACGTGCCGGGTGTGCGGCACGTGCAAGCGCCAGCGGATCCTCGCCCATCAGGCTGCCGGGGATTACACGATCTTCGTCGGCGACGGCTTCAGTGACCTCTACGCCGCAGGCCATGCCGATCTCGTGTTCGCGAAGGACCATCTGGCCGCGATCTGCGCGGATCGGGGCTGGCCGTACCGAGGGTGGTCCACGTTCGAGGACATCGGCCCGGTCGTCCTCGACCTGCTGGACCTGGGCGTTCCAGTCCCTCGTTCGCACCCATTCATCTGCGGACCCGAAGTCTGGCCCAGCGATCTCACCGAGCCCCGCTGGGACCGGCCGCCCGCGCCGCGGCCAGAGCCACCCCCAGCGAGTGGGTCGCCAGCTCCCTAGAGCGCTCGCGGCGACCGGTACCAATCGGCCATGGCGGAGCCGCGCCGTACCTACGTACGGTGCGCCGCAGCACCGTGGCATCGCTCGAGACCAACGCCGCTGCCGTTCGGGCCGCGCGTCTTCCGCGCCGGCCGAGCTTCCACGCGCTCGTCATCATCCCCGCGGTCGCGGTCATCGTCGTCATGGCGATCATCGTCTCGAACAGCGCGGCCGACGCGCTTCGGGAGAGCGCCAAGGAATCGGCGGTCCAGAACGTCGAGGCGAGCGTTCGCGGCTATCTCGATCCCGCGCTCGGTGAGTCGAGCCTGGACCTCGACGCCACGCGCGATCCCGCCATCGATCAGCAGCTGGAGCGGCTCACGCAATCGGGCGAGCTGCGGAGGATCAGCATCTGGTCGCGTGACGGCCGTGTCGTCTATTCGAGCGATCCGGCCCTCCGCGGTCGGCGGTTCTCGATCGGCGCGGAGCTCGGGAGCGCGTACGCCGGCGAGGGCGTCGCGCGCTACATCGACGCAGGTGAAGGCGGTGCGCCCGCACAGAAGCTCGAGCCGGGCGCCGACCCGACCATGTCGCGTCGCTATCTCGAACTGTTCGTCCCGATCCGCGGCATGGTCGACGGCAATCCGATCGGTGTGTACGACGTCTTCCAGGACGCGCAACGGATCGAGGCCCGGGTCGACACGACGCGTCTCGGCGTCTTCATCCTGGCCTTGATCGCCTCGAGCCTGCTGGGTGGGCTGATCGTGCTTGCGTTCGGTGGCACGTCGCGGGTGCTCGCCGCACAGAACCGCCGTCTCCAGGAACAGGCGACCACGGAACGGCTGCTGATGGTGGACCTGCAGCGAAGCGAGGAGCGGTTCCGCTCGCTCGTACGCAATGCATCCGATGTCGTGGCGGTACTCGGCCCCGACGGCGTGATCAAGTACCAGAGCCCCGCCGCTGAGCGCGTCCTCGGACGCTCGCCGAACGAGGCCATCGACCGGCACGCGACCGATGCGATCCACCCCGACGACAAGGCGGCCGTGGAGCGGCGGCTGAACGAAGTCGCGAGCGTGCCCGGCGCGGAAGCGACGTTCGAGTTCCGCGCCCGCCACAACGACGGATCGTTCCGGATGCTCGAGGCGATCGCCAAGAACCTGCTCGACGACCCAGCCGTCGGTGGCGTCGTCGTCAACTACCGCGACGTCACCGAGCGGAAGGCGCTCGAGGAGCAGCTTCGACATCAGGCCTTCCATGACGTCCTGACCGGGCTCGCGAATCGCTCGCTGTTCCGGGATCGACTCGCGCATGCCCTGGCGCGCGCGTCGCGCGGGGCGCTGCCGACGGCCGTGCTGTACCTCGACATCGACGACTTCAAGGCCGTCAACGACCGGCTCGGTCACGCGGAGGGCGACCGGTTGCTCGTGCTCGTCGGCGAGCGACTGGTCGCGGCTACGCGCGCGGGCGACACCGTCGCGCGTCTCGGCGGTGACGAGTTCGCCGTGATCGCCGAGGAGACCGACCCGGCCGACGCGCAGGCCGCTGCGGATCGGATCCTCAAGACGCTTGCCGACCCGTTCGACCTCGACGGTCGCGAGACGGCGGTCCGGGGAAGCATCGGCATCGCGATCCATGACGCCGATGGCGGCGACGCCGACGAGCTGCTCCGTCGGGCGGACATCGCCATGTATGCCGCCAAGGCTCGGGGTGGCGATGGCCACGCGACGTATGACGCGAGCCTGTACGAGGCCACGGTCGCCCGGATGGAATCGAAAGCGGACCTTCAGGGCGCCCTCGAACGTGGCGAGCTCGACGTCGCCTACCAGCCGATCGTCGACATGGAGACCGCCGAGGTCACGGGCGCCGAGGCATTGATGCGTTGGGTCCATCCGATCCGCGGATCGATCCCGCCGTCGGACTTCATCCCATTGGCCGAGGAGTCGGGCCTCATCGTCGAGCTCGGGAAGTGGATCCTCGAGACCGCGTGTCGCCAGGCACGAGACTGGCAGGTCGAGAGCGGTCGCGAGGACCTGACGATCAGCGTCAACCTGTCGGGCCGGCAGATCGCCGATCCTGACCTCGTCGGTGACGTCGCCCGGATCCTCGCGACGACGGGACTCGAGCCGGCTTGCCTCACCCTGGAGATCACGGAGACGACGCTCGTCCGCGACGTCGAGACGACGATCGCCGTCTTCCGGGCCCTCAAGGCGCTGGGCGTGCGGCTCGCGATCGACGACTTCGGGACCGGCTACTCGTCGCTCAGCTATCTCCGCCAGTTCCCGATCGACATCCTCAAGATCGACCGCTCCTTCGTGGCCAGCCTCGATGAGGGCACCGAATCGAGCGCGCTCGTCCGGTCGATCCTCAACCTCAGCGCGACGCTGCGCCTCGACACGGTCGCCGAAGGGATCGAGACACCCGAGCAGCGCAAGGCCCTTGAGTCCCTTGGCGCGACCCGCGGGCAGGGCTACCTGTTCGCACGACCGATGGATCCGACCGATATGGCCGCACTGCTCGCTGATGGCATGTCGGCGCCGACGAACGGCCATCCAGCCGATACCTCCATCCCGACGACAGCGGCACGCGCCCGGCATCGCTCGCGCACGACCGCCACGCCGACACGCTCCGAATCACACCACGAGGTCCGCTCATGACGTCCACCGCCGACGCTCCTGTCCGGGGCGCCCCGTCCAGCCGGCTGCTGGTCCTCGTCCTTGCTGTCGCTGCGGTCATCGCCGGCGCAGCGATCGTGATCGCCCTGCGGCCAGCCGCCCCAGCGCCCAGTCGCGTCATCCAGCTCCAGACGCTCAACGCGTCCGGTGTCACCGGATCGGTCTCATTCACCGACCTCGGCGGCCGCACGCGCGTCGACATCGACGTC
>DATNFQ010000006.1:0-7762 GCA_035606295.1 Patescibacteria group bacterium | reverse complement strand
GACGACCTCGTCGGTTGGGGCGAGATCACGCCGCTCGGAAGCCGCTACCTACCGGTCCATGCGGACGGGGTCCGGGCCGATCTTCGGACCCTGGCTCCCGCCCTCATCGGACAGGATCCGTCGAGCCCGCTCGCGATCGGGCGTCGTCTCGATGCAGTCCTCCTTGGTGCCGGGTATGCCAAGAGCGCCATCGACATCGCGTGCTGGGACCTGCTCGGCAAGCGGGCCGGGCTGCCGATCTCGGTCCTTCTGGGTGGCGTGCTGAACGAGGACTTCCCGCTCTACGAGGCGGTGCCGCTCGGCTCGCCGGAGTCCATGGTCGAGTTCGTGACCCGGCGCGGCGAGGCCGGGATCAAGCGCTTCCAGCTCAAGGTCGGCAACGACCCGCACGAGGACGCAGAGCGTGTCCGCCAGGTCGTCCGCGCCGTCCCGCAGGACACCGTGCTCATCGCCGACGCGAATGGCGGCTGGAACCTGCTATCCGCCAAGACGGCGCTGCGAGCCATGGCAGGCCTTCCCGTCCTCATCGAGCAACCGTGCCGGGACACCAAGGACTGCGCGACCGCGATGCGCGACACCGACCTCCCGCTCGTCCTCGACGAGACCGTCGTGACCTCGAAGGACGCCTTCGAGGCCAAGTACCGAGCCGGCGCGGTCGCGGTCAATCTGAAGATCAGCAGGGTCGGTGGCTTCACGCGTGCGGCGCGGATGCGCGATCTGCTGCAGGACCTCGGACTCCTCGTCTCGCTCGAGGACACGTGGGGCGGCGACGTGATCACCGCCGCGGTCAGCCACCTCGCCGCCACGACCCAGCCCGAATCCCTCTTCAACGTCTCGTTCTTCAATGACTGGACCGACGGTCATGTCGCCGGCCACAACCCCCGTTCTCAAGCCGGTCGAGGGTCGGCGCCGACGGGACCCGGGCTCGGGATCGACGTCGACCCGCATGGACTCGAGCTCCTCTTCTCGGTCACTGAAGGTGCGTGAGAAGACCTCACGTTCAGCGATGACCGACGCGGGTGTGGCGGCCCGAACGCGGATGCCCATCGCCGACCAGGCCACGTGGGCGCCAGCGGATGATCGGCCGGATCCCGTCGCACTCCTCGAGGAACAGGCCACGACGCGATCGGCGGACCTCATCCCGATCCGCTATGGCCGGATGGCCGCGTCACCGTTCGCGTTCTACCGTGGAGCTGCGTTGCCGATGGCGGCCGATCTGGCGGCGGGCCCGGATTCGGGGGTCGCGGTCCAGCTGTGCGGTGACGCGCATCTCTCGAACTTCGGCCTGTTCGCCTCGCCCGAGCGGACATTGCTTTTCGACGTCAACGATTTCGACGAGACGTTGACCGGCCCCTTCGAATGGGATGTGAAGCGGCTGGCCGCGAGCATCGTGGTAGCGGGGCGATCTCGAGGGTTCGATCACCGCGTCAATCGATCTGCCGCTCAGCGAGCGATCCAGACGTATCGCGAGAAGATGAACGCCTTCGGGCAGATGCGCGCTACCGACGTCTTCTACAGCGTCGTCGATACCGCCGATATCGAGTCGTTCGTGGACGATCGCGCCCGGCCGATGATCGAATCAACGATCAAGTCAGCCGCCCACCACGACGCGCTCCATGAACTGTCGAAGTTGACGACGGTCAGGGACGGCGTCCGCACGATCGTCGACCGGCCACCCGTCGTCGTCCATCGACCCGAGGTCACGCTGAAGCTCCTCGACGCCTTCATCGCGAGATATCGGTCGACCCTGCAGGAGGATCGGCGCGTCCTGCTCGACCGGTACGAGCTGGTCGACGGCGCGATGAAGGTGGTCGGCGTCGGAAGCGTGGGGCTCGGGGCCTACATCGCCCTGTTCGATCGCGGGACGGGCGACGACCCGCTCTTCCTCCAGATCAAGGAGGCCCAGGCTTCCGTGCTGGAACGCTTCCTCGGCCCGAGCCACGCGCCGAACCACGGCGCGCGGGTGGTGGCCGGTCAGCGCCAGCTCCAGGCACAGTCTGACGTGTTCCTCGGATATGTCGGTGGCGTCGAGGGACGAGATTGGTACATCCGACAGCTGCAGGATGAGAAGGCGAGTGCCGTCGTGGACGCGATGACGACGGACGACCTAGCGGCATGGGGAGGGCTCTGCGGCTGGGCGCTCGCGCGGGGGCACGCACGATCGGGCGAGCCCGCGACGATCGCAGGCTATCTCGGCAGCGACGGCGCATTCGACGATGCCGTCTCGAAGTTCGCCGAGAGCTACGCCGACCAGACCGAGCGCGACTACGGCGCGTTCATGGCCGCGATCAAGAGCCACCGGATCGAGGCGGTCACGGGCGGATAGGCGCGGGCTTGAGGATCACAGGATCCGGCGGTACTGGATGAAACCCGGCCGATCGGCGACGCGGTCATACAGGCCACGGGCGACCGCGTTGGATTCGTGGGTCAGCCAGTACACGCGGCTGGCGCCGGCCACTCGAGCCCGTTCGGTGACGGCGTCGATCAACGCCCGGCCGGCACCCAGGCGGCGCGCCTCGGGCACCGTGAACAGGTCCTGCAGGTAGCAGTAATCCCCGACGGTCCAGGTGCTCCGGTGGAACAGGTAGTGGACGATCCCGATCAGGCGCTCGTCGAGGTAGGCGCCGAGCAGGAACATGGGCTCCGCTGGGTCTTGGAGACGCCGCCACGTGGTATCCGTGACCTCTGGCGAGACGGCCGTCTCATAGAACGTGAGATAGCCGGCCCAAAGCGGCTCCCAGGCTTCGCGCTCATCGGGTCGGATGGGTCGGATCTCGATCTGGCGTTCCACGACCCCGAGTCTGCGCTTGATCGACGCCGGCAACACGGCAATTGCCATTTCCGGGCCCTCCGAGCGACAAAGATGTCGCTCTGGATAAGGAATCGCTAGCCTCCGGATTCTGTCAGCCGACTCTCAGAAACCAGCCAGACCATCGACTCCTGAGCCCCGCTCCAACGAGCGCACGCCAAGGTGCGACGGGGCAGGAGGAACCGATGAACGAGCCCTTTCCACCGCTGACTCCCCCGGGTGCACCGAAGCCCCCCGCTCCCGTCTGGGCGACGGCTGCATCACACGCGCCCGCCCCCTCCATGTCCGAGCCGTTCGCGCCAGCCGCGCCAAGCACGCCGAGCGCCGCCCCGTCGCCGAAGCAGAAGCGGACCGTCGGGCCCGTTTTCGTCGTCGGTGCCGTCCTCGCCTCGTCCCTGCTGGCATCCGGCGGGACTGTCGCGCTCATAAGCGCCACCACCCATGCACCAGCCCCGACCCCTGCGACCGCGACCGCCCAGCAGGCATCCGCGCAGAACCCGGCCTCTAGTGCGGCAGGCGGCAGCCAGGCTCCGGTGGTCGACATCGTCAAGGCCGTCAGTCCGGCCGTCGTCACGATCGTCGCCGACGGCGTGACCGAGACGGATCCGACGACCGGCCAGACCGGCACCGGCACGGCTACGGGCTCCGGCGTGATCTTCGACGGCAACGGGCTGATCCTGACGAACCATCACGTGGTCGCCGGTGATCCCTCGAAGCTCACGGTCCATCTCAACGACGGACGCGCCTTCGTCGGGAGGATCTACGGCATCGACACCCTGACCGACCTCGCGATCGTCAAGATCGACGCGACCGGCCTGCCGACGGCGCCGATCGGCGACTCATCGAACATCCAGGTCGGCCAGCAGGCCATCGCGATCGGGAGCCCGCTCGGCACATTCACCGACTCGGTCACGAGCGGCATCGTCTCGGCCCTTGGCCGAAGCATCCCGGTCGAGGACGGCTCGACCCTGTCGAACCTGATCCAGACCGATACCGCGATCAACCCGGGCAACAGCGGCGGCCCGCTGCTCGACCCGACCGGCAAGGTCATCGGGATCAACACGGCCGCGGCCAGCCAGGCGCAGAACATCGGCTTCGCCATCCCCATCGACATCGCCAAGCCGCTCCTCGCGCAGGCGAGCGCCGGAAAGCCCCTGGCCCGCCCGTACCTCGGCATCCGCTTCGAGACGATCGACCCGACCGTCAAGAGCGAGTACAAGCTCCCGGTCGACAACGGCGCGTGGATCCCGTCGATCGCGGCGGTGGACCAGGCCAACGGCCAGGGTAGCCGCGGGTTCCAGGATCCGAACGGCCAGTTCCCCTTCGACCCGAATGGACAGAACCCGAACGATCAGGGCGGCTCACTCCCTGCGGAGACCTCCGTCGTGGCCGGCGGCCCGGCCGCCCAGGGCGGCATCCAGCCCGGTGACATCATCACCGCGGTCGACGGCACGACGCTCGATGCGACGCATCCGCTCGATCTGGTCACGAGCCAGTACGTGCCGGGAACGTCGGTCAAGCTCGACATCCTTCGCAACGGCCAGACCACCCAGGCGACCGTCGTTCTGGGAACCCGACCGGCGGCCGGCTAACCACCATGTCCGGCGCGTCGTTGCGCCGGGCCCAGCCAAGTGCCGTGCACGGGACCAACCTTCCCCCGGTGGTCCCGTGCATCGGTCTCTACTGGCGGCGGTAGCTCTGACCCTTCCCGATCCCTCGACCCCACCCGACGCGGAGAAGGACCGTGGCCCACATCCGGTAGGGCTTCCAGCGCTCGACGATGTCGTCGCGGGTCACGCCGCGCGCGAGGTCGTCGGCGTACATCGTCTCCAGGACCTCGTCGCTGAGCGCGTCGTCGGGCAGCTCGTCGACGAGGCCGCAGCCGCGCAGCAGGATGCCCTGGGCGGTGAACTCGCCGACACCACGCAGCTCACGTAGCGCGGCGAGCGCCTCCGCTGGCGGAAGCGCACGCAACCGGTTGGTATCGAGCCGGCCGTCGAGCGACGCCTCGGCCAGCCCATGCAGGCGCCGGACCTTCTCTTCCGCAAGTCCGTCGATGACCTTGACGTCGAAAAGGCGCTCGGGCCGAGGAAAGGCGTTGAAGCGGGCGCCGTCGAGCTCCAGCGCGTCGCCTGCCTGCTCGCTCAACCGCGCCTTGACGCGCGCCGCTTGGACGCGGGAGATCCGCTGGCCGATGACGAACGAGGTCGCGGCCTCGTAGGCCGAGTAGAAGCAGACCGGTCGAAGGTCCTCGTACCTCGCCTGGAACTCGCCGATCACCGGGTCGCGCCGGCCGACCTCGCGCCAGCCGGTGCCGTCGTGGTCCAGCGAAACGCAGCGGGCCGCCTGTACCAGGGCCGCGGCTTCGTCGCCGTCCGTCGCGACCCGGGCGATGACAGGGCCGTTCCGCTCGGCTTGGCTGAGCTCGACGACGGCACTCTTTGCCCATTCGCCAGTGGCCGGGCGTGGCTCGATCGGAAACGCCATCACGAGGCTGGTCCCCGTGGTGGCGCCGCCACCGATGCCCGCGGCAAAGCCGCCCGCGAAGTCCCGGGCCGCCGCGAGGCTGAACGGCCCGCGCGGCTCGATCACGTGGTCAGCCATGGGACGCGCGGATCAGGCCGGGGCTGTCTTGAAGGGCGGCCCCGGACGTCGGTCGCCTAGTGCTCGACGACCTTCGGCATCGACTTGGCGGCCTCGATCCACTCGGCGATCTCCGCCTCGCTCGCGATGTGCCTGACCGTCCCCGGCCGGGCGGCAACCGCCTCCTGGACGGTCTGGGCGAGGTTCGCGGCATTCCGCTGCGCGAGCTCGGCCGGGGAATCGACGCCCGCCATCTCGAGGAGGTCGCTGTACTGGGGACCCACACCCGGCACGCGCATGAGATCGACCTTGTTGACCCAGGCGAGGATCAAGTGGCCGCTGATCCCACTCGCTTCGGCGATCTTCTCTCGCCCGGCCCGTGTCGCCCCGGCGGAGAGCAGGTCGTCGGTATTGATGATCCCGGCCGCGACCAGCTTGTCCGCGTAGGCCGGTCCGATCCCCTCGACATCGACGACGGGGACGTGCGGGTACGCGCTGGCGGATCCGGTGGACGCGTCAGCGTCAGCTGCGGGTGCGGCAGCAGCGACGGGGGCTGGCTCGGGGGCTTCGGGCTCCGCGGCGACTGCTGCGACGACCGCGGGAGCTGCCGCCATCGGGGCCGCCGCGGCCGGCGCCGCAGCGACAGGAGCCGCAGCTGCAGCGAGCGGCATCGCGTCTTCGTCGGCGGCCGCCGCCTCGTACGGCGCCTCGTCGTACGGATCCGCCTCGAGACCGAAGGCCTGCTTGACCTCGGACGTCCTGAGGTACCAGAGGATGATGCCGGGCATCAGCGCCATCGAGAGGCCGATCCCAGTCCCCGGGAACTGGATGAACGCGATGGTCGCCTCGATCAGACCGAACCCGGCCATGATCATCGCGAACATGCGCGCCCACGGCTGGAGCGACCACAGGCCGAGGGCTGCGAGCAGCCAGACGAACCCGGTGATGACCGCGAGCCAGCCCCAGAGGCCGACGCTTTCGAACCGCGGCAGGTCGCCGAACAGCCCGAACCAGTCAAATCCGAGCATGCGGAATCCCATGAACAGGAAGCCGAAGCCCGCGAGGGCGCCGAAGAAGCCGAGTACCGCGACCAGGACCGGCGGGTTCCTCATCGGAAGCTCCCTTCTCGTTGCTGCCGCGACGGGGTCCGGTGCTGATCGTGACGGGCATCCGCGGCCCACGGCGGCGCCATGATAGTCGAGTCGATAGGCGTCGACGACGCGCATCCGTAGGTCGATCGAGGCGATCCGCGCCCGCCCTGGGTCGAGCTGATCGCCTCTTGGACGGACGCTAACCCAACAGCTTGTCGACGAGTTCGCGGGGACGGCTGAGAGCAAGCAAGTGCCCGCCGTCGAGCTCCTCGATCTCCAGACCCAGCCGCTCTTGTGCGATCCGTCGCTGGAATGACAGCGGGAACAGCCGGTCGTCGCGGCCGGCGAAGACCCGAGTCGGCGCGTCGGGCCACGCCTCGAGTGGCCATGGCTGTCCCATCGGGGTCATCGTCTGCGCAGGCTCGCCCCGTCCGTAGGTCTCCTCCTTGACGCCCGCCGGGACGTCGTGGAAGTAGAGGATGTCATCGTCGTCGGCGACACCAGGATCGATGCCGATCTGCCTGAGGTACGCCGACTGAGCGTCGCCCTGGCCGGTGGCGGTCCACCACTCGCCGCCGGTCTCGCCGGGCTTAGGGATCATCGCGTTGAGGAGGACGATCTCGTCGACGGGGACCCGCTCGGCGACGATCGGGGCCGTGAAGCCGGCGAGTGATTGGGCGACGAGGGTCACGCCTCGGCGAGCGCCGATCGCCTCGACGACAGGGTCGGCGTACTCGGTCCAGCCCGCGCGCTCGTCACCCGCTGGCAGGTCGACCGGGATCGCGTGATGACCCCGCCGCTCGAGCTCGGCTACCACGAGATGCCAGTACCAGCCGTCGCCACCGGCGCCCGGGATGAGGACGAAGGTCGCCGCGATCAGCTCTCCACGTGCCGGCTGGACGCCCCGAATCGCCCGGGCGTCACGTTGAGGAACCGCTTGAACCGACGCGTGAGGTGGGCCTGGTCGTAGAAGCCGACCTCGCTCGCTACGTCGGCTAACGGCTGGCCGTCGAGGATCCGGGTCCTGGCGGCGTCGAGTCGGCGGCCGATGACGTAGGCGTGCGGCGTGATGCCGAACGTTTCCGTGAACGCTCGTGCGACCTGGGTCGGTGACGCCGCGAGCTCGGACGCGGCCGCCGTCAGCGTCACCGGTTCGAACAGGTGTGTATCGAGGTACGCGCGAAGCGCCTCGGCGGCCTCGTTCGTCGCGCTTTCGCCTGGTGCCGTGTCGCCGAAGGAACGCCGGATGCGATCGACGATGACGTGCAGTCGCGTCTCG
>DATNFQ010000005.1:0-6036 GCA_035606295.1 Patescibacteria group bacterium | reverse complement strand
GTGCCGTGCCACCGGAGTCGACGATCTTCCAGGTGCCGGCGGCCACGTCGGGGATGTCGAACTCGGTGACGTGCTGCTCGGCGATAGCGATGCACGCGATCTCCTGGGGGCTGCTGCCCTCGCGGAGCGTGACGGTGTACGCGCCTTCGCCCTTGTCTACGACGATCGAGTCGAAGATCGTGCACGGCTCGACTCCGCTCCACCAGGTCGCCTTGACGACGATCGTCGAGCCGTCGACCCGGGCCGACAGGCTCTCGGCGGTGACCGGGTGCACGTTGATCGCCTGACCCGGCCTGGGGACGACCGGCTTCGCGCCGACCGGCGGCTCGACCGACGGGTCGCTCGAAGGGTCGGCGGGTGGTGCCGTCACCGGCGTATCCGGCGGCGCCGACGCTGATGGGGCGACGGGCACTGTCGACGAGGCCGCGCCGACGGCGCATGCCGCGAAGACCACGGCGAGGGTGAGCAGCGCGGCCGCGAGACGGGCGGAGCGACGGATGGGGTCCATGGCGGCGGAGACGGCCGGTGGCGGTCCATGGTTCCGTTCCCGCATCGTCGAACGTCCATCCCGGGATGTGGCCGTCCGTCGGTGGGACGGGCGGACACCGTCGTCGAACCTCAGGACAACGAGCCGCGCCACCCGCCCACCCTGAGGTCCGATCCGATGAAGCGACCAGCCCCCCACGCCGCCACCCGCCCATTCCGTGTCCTGCGCGCTGCCGTCGACGCGCATCGCCAGCATGGCTCGACGCCACACCTCGGTTGTGCCGTCTGTGCTCGCTGGACCGTGATGCGGCCGATCAAGCCACGCTGGGCAGCACCGACCGTTCGCTCCGCGTCGAGCGCGAGCTAGCGCGTCGTCAGCGCTCCGGTTCGGATGGCCCGGGCCGGTACAGCAGCAGGTTGCGCGTCCCGCACAAGGGGCAGACGACGAGGTCGCGCCACGCCCGGCCCGCGCTGCCGAAGCGCGTCCGACAGAAGCCGCAGGTGAGTTCCCAGCGCACGAACCCGAAAGCGGATAGCGGGCGGGGCCATGCTTCGTCGAGCTCGGGATTGATGGCGTCGACGGTCAGACGACCCACGGCGGTTCAGGCGCTCGCGCGCGTCTCGATCCTCGCCGGATGGCCCGCTTCCCAGGCCGCGATGTCCCCTTCCTTCGAGAGCAGGTAGCCCATCTCGTCGGTCCCTGCCAGAAGCATCCGCTTGGCGAATGGGTCGATGTCGAAGTCGACGGTCGTGCCGTCCGGGAGCAGGACACCCTGTTCCGACAGGTCGACCGTGAGATCGGCGTCGGGATCACGCGCGATCAGGTCGCGCAGCCGGGCGTGGACGTCCGCCGGGACGACGATCGGAAGGAGCCCGTTCTTGAGGCTGTTGCTGCGGAAGATGTCAGCGAAGCCGGTCGACAGGATCGCCCGCACACCCCATGCCGTCAGCGCCCACGGTGCGTGCTCTCGCGAGGAGCCGGCCCCGAAGTTGTCGCCGACCAGCAGGATGTTCCGTCCCGCCATCCCGGGCCGGTCGAGGATGAACGGCGGGTCCTTGAGCGAGCCGTCCTCCTCGAAGCGCCAGTCGCGGAACAGCGCATCAGCGAGGCCATCCTTGTCCGTGACCTTGAGGTAGCGCGCCGGGACGATCTGGTCGGTGTCGACGTTCTCCTTGTCGATCGGGATGACCTTGCGCGTGAAGACGCCGATCGGCTGCGCCACGATCAGCGTCCCCCGACGGCGGCGAGCGACTCGATGCCGGGCAGCGTGCGCGGATCCGTCACGACGCCCGTGACGGCCGATGCGGCCGCGGTCAGCGGCGACGCGAGGAACGTCCGTCCGCCCTTGCCCTGCCGGCCCTCGAAGTTGCGGTTCGACGTGCTGACCGCGTACTGGCCGGGCGACAGCTGGTCGCCGTTCATCGCGATGCACATCGAGCAGCCCGACTCGCGCCAGTCGGCGCCGGCCGCCTTGAAGATGTCGGCGAGGCCTTCGCGTTCCGCCTCACGCTTCACCTCGTCACTGCCCGGCGTGACCATCAACATCACGCCGTCGGCCACGCGGCGATCCTTGAGCGCGGCCGCCGCGAGTCGCAGGTCGCTGATGCGCCCGTTCGTGCACGAGCCGACGAAGACGACATCGACCTTCTGGCCGAGGATCGGCTGCCCGGGCTGGAGATCCATGTAGGACAGCGCGTGCTCCAGGGCCCGGCGCGCCGCGGGGTCGGTCTCGTCGGTCGGGGAGGGGACACGCGATGTGATCGGGATGCCCATGCCTGGGTTCGTGCCGTAGGTGATCATCGGCTCAAGGGTGTTCGCGTCGATCGTGATCGACTTGTCGAACGCGGCGCCGTCGTCGGTCGGCAGCTGTCGCCACCTGTCGACCGCGGCGTCCCAGTCGGCTCCCGCCGGCGCATGAGGTCGACCGTGGACGTATTCGAACGTCGTGTCGTCCGGCGCGATCAGGCCGGCGCGGGCGCCGCCCTCGATGCTCATGTTGCAGATGGTCATGCGCTGTTCCATCGTCAGCGCGCGGATCGCCTCGCCGCGGTACTCGAAGACGTGACCCGTGCCGCCACCGACGCCGATCCGCGCGATCAACGACAGGATGATGTCCTTCGCCGACACCCCAGGGGCGAGCCGACCATCGACCCGGACCTCATACGTGTTCGGGTGGCGCTGCAGCAGCGTCTGCGTCGCGAGGACCATCTCGACCTCGCTGGTTCCGATCCCGAAGGCGAGGGCGCCGAAGGCACCGTGCGTGGAGGTGTGCGAATCGCCGCAGACGATCGTCATCCCCGGCTGGGTCAGCCCGAGCTGTGGGCCGATGACGTGGACGATCCCCTGCGAGGGCGACCCGATCCCGTGCAGGGGGATGCCGAAGTCGGCGCAGTTGCGCTCGAGCTGGCTGATCTGCGCGGCTGCCTGCGCATCGAGCATCGGCAGGCTGCGGGGGGTCGTCGGGATCGAATGGTCGGCGGTGGCGACCGTCTGCCCGGGGCGGCGGACCGTGAGCCCCCGCTCGCGAAGACCGCTGAACGCCTGCGGCGAGGTCACCTCGTGGACGAGATGGAGGTCGACCGCGAGGACAGCCGGCGCGCCCGGGTCCTGGACGACGACGTGGTCGTCCCAGATCTTGTCGACGATCGTGCGGGGTTCGGTCATTGCGGCGCGGTCTCCGGGGGGCGGGTGCTGGCGGTCGGCAAATGTAGCAGAGGGTGCCGGAGGTCCTATCCGGGGCGGTACGACGGTGCGTGTAGTCGACACGAGCCCCGGCGGCGTATAACCACCGCCCCGGGAGCCCACCGTCCAGCGGAGAACAGCCACGAGCAACGCCAGCCCGCTGCCCGCGCATGTCCAGGAGTCGGACGAGCCCATCTTCGACGGCTCGACCGACCTGCGCGTCGTCCGGCTCCGCCTGATCCTCGCCCTCATCACGATGTTCGTGATCCCGGTCGCCCTCGCCACGCCTGTCATCTATGCGCTGGCCAGTGGCGATGGTTCGCACATCCTCATGCCGGCACTCGCCATCGCGGGCCTCACCCTCGCGCTCGGCGGTCTGACGATATTCATGGCCAAGCGCATCCTCGAGCCCGCCGAACGGCTCGATCGCGCGCGCGTCGTGCTCGAAGACGCCTACACCCGGGCTCGCGCCGAATCCCTGCGGGATGCGCTCACCGGCCTCGGCAACCACCGCTCCTTCCAGGAAGAGCTCGAGCGGCAGTGGGCCGGCTCAGCCCGCTACCACACACGATTGGCCCTGGCCATCGTCGATCTCGACGACTTCGGCAAGGTCAATGAGGCTGAAGGCCACGCGGGCGGGGATCGCGTCCTGGTCGGTGTGGCCGGCGTCATCGCGGCCGGTTTGCGCCGCAGCGACGAGGTGTTCCGGATCGGCGGCGACGAATTCGCCGTGCTGATGCCCGGCGTGGATGCCGACGGCGCGTTCCTTGCCATGCGCCGCGTCCTCGCGGCCGTCCTGGAGCGCGGCACGGATGATCGACGGCGGAACGAGCCGGCGACCCAGCCCTGGTCGTTCACGGTCGGGATCTCTGCCGTGCCGGGTACGGCATCAGACCGCGCGACGCTGTTCCGCGAGGCGGATGCCGCACTCGCGTTCGGGAAGAAGCATGGCCGGACGTGTGTGTCCGTGTTCGACGCCGAGCGACACGCCTCGCCCGGCACCGAGCGTTCCGAGGCCGGACGCGCGCAACTCGTCGCCCAGGTCGCGGCCTCGGGTGCGCTGAAGTCGGTCTTCCAGCCGATCTTCGACCTCCGCACCGGCCGACCGCGCGGCTACGAGGCGCTCAGCCGACCGATGCCTGGCTCCGGCTTCACCGATGCGACGGACCTGTTCACCGCGGCCGAGGCGTTCGGCCGCACCGTCGAGCTGGATCTGGCGAGCCTCACGACGTCCATCGCCGCGTTCGCCCAGCTGGCGCTGCCCGCCAGCCTGACGCTCAACATCTCGCCGCGTTCGCTCGAGTCCGATCAGTTCAGCGTCCACGGTCTGGTCAAGCTGCTGCAGCGTCACGGGGTCGATCCGGCGCGCGTCGTGCTCGAGCTCACCGAGCGCGAGGCAGTCGAAGACATGGACCGGCTGATCCGCGCCGTCGAGGCGTGTCGTGCCGCCGGGATGCGCGTCGCTGCCGACGATGTCGGGGCGGGCAATGCCGGTCTTCGGCTGTTGTCGCAGATCCGGTTCGACATCGTGAAGATCGATCTGTCGTTGATCCACGGCGGGACCGTCCGGGCGACGTCGCATGAGGTGGTCCAGACGCTCAAGGACCTGGCGGATCGCTGGGGCGCCCTCGTCATCGCCGAAGGCATCGAGACCGCCGAGCAGCTGGAATTCGTGCGATCGCTCGGGATCCGCGCCGGGCAGGGCTACCTGTTGGGCATGCCAGCGGAGCGGCCGACGGGCGAGCCCGTCGATCTCGACGCGCTCCTTCGTTCGGAGGCCCTCGGTCTCGGCGCAGGGCTGCGTCCGACCTCACCGTTCGGGTTCCCGGGGGCGTAACCGGCCTCACCGACGGTCTCGCGAGAGAACTGCCATGCCCAGGACGATTGGGGGAACGTTGACGCTCACCCGATCCCTGCTAGACTTTCCGCCACCGCACGGTCCCCACCGCGCGGACGTAGCGTTTTGGAGGCCAGCTTGGCCCGTTTCGATCGGCAGGATCGTCGGAGCGTCGCAGTCGTCGTGACTGCGGATGGTCGCCGCGTCCACATGCCCATCGAGACGAACCCACTCGCGGACGTATCGCTTCTCGCCCTTCTTCGCCTCGGGCTTGATGGCCTTCTTGGCCTCATTACCGGCTCCCGGCGGGAGAACGGAGGGATGCGGAGGGACGGACGCTAAGCGTCACCAACCACGCAACACCGATGGGACCCTCGCCGGAAGGCGAGGGTCTTTCGTTTATCCGTCACTTGTTGAGGGTCCGATGACGACGAAGACCGACACCGCGACACCGTCAAGTCCCGCGGCGCGATCGCGGCGCAGCCACGTCCCTGGCGAGGGCTCATCGACTGCCGCCGCGGTCGAGCAAGCTCGCAAGGACATGCTCCACGAGGGGCGTGAGCTCAAGCGCACCCGGATCGGGGCCGACGTGCTGTGCGAGGCACTCCTCCGCCAGGGTGTCGACGTCTTCTTCAGCTACCCCGGTGGCGTGATCCTGCCGCTCTACGACGTCCTCGGCGATTACCCAGAGCTCCGTCACGTGCTCGTTCGTCACGAACAAGGTGGCGCGCACGCCGCCGACGGCTACGCACGCGTCACCGGCCGCGTCGGCGTCTGCATGGGGACGTCGGGTCCGGGCGCGACCAATCTCGTGACGGGGATCGGCACCGCGCTTCTCGATTCCGTGCCGATCGTGGCGATCACCGGGAACGTGCCAGGTGCGCTCATCGGCAAGGACGCCTTCCAGGAGATCGACATCAACGGCATCACGCTGCCGATGACCAAGCACAACTACCTCGTTCGTGCTGCTGATGACCTGCCGCGTGTGATCGCCGAGGCGTTCCACATCGCACGGAGCGGACGGCCCGGT
>DATNFQ010000004.1:0-5264 GCA_035606295.1 Patescibacteria group bacterium | reverse complement strand
CGACTTCGCGCGCATTCCCGGCCGCGAGACGAAGGCGAAGGAGGCCAGCGCGCGCCAGGACTTCGACCGAGGCGTCGCCGCTCTCCTGCGCGAGGCGCACGGCCTGCTCGAAGTCGGCGATGGCGCCGCGGTCGTCGCCGTCCTCCTCGCGACGTCGCGCGCGGTCGATCAGAGCGGCGGGATCGATCGGGTCAGCCATACGCGCCCGCGAACGCTCCTCAGAGTCGGTCCGAGCTCTCCGTCACGTCTTTGGAGGTCAGGTCGCGCAGCCGTCCACGTCGCGTGATCATCCAGCCGCCGAGCGCCATCACTTGGGCGTCTTCATCGATGTGGGCGTAGCCGGTTCGTCCGTCCGACGATGTATGGACGAACTGGATCACGTCATCGTCCGGGTCAAGCGGCGTCTCGCAGACCAGACACATCTGAACGGCGTTGTCCACGTGGTTCCACTCCCTTTGTTGCGACGAAGCCGGTGGGGGGCCGTGGCCCGCGACCGAAGCACCGGTCCAGAGCCTATCCGTTCCGCGTCGTCAGTCGATCTCCCAGCCGCGTTCGATGCCGGGTTCGATCCGTATGACGACCCCGACTGGATAGGTCGACACCCACTCCTCGGCGACCGCCGGCCCATCCCATCGAGCCGTGGTTCGGCCGAGGATGTCGTAGAAGAGGGTGGGATCGCGGCTGAGCGTGGCTTCGCCCCTGATCTCGTAGCCCTGATACGGCCGGTGCTGGTTCGGGACGAGGAACGTGACGCGAGGGTCGCGTTCGATATGGCGGACCTTGCGGTCGGAATCGTCCTCGGCCCAGATGTAGAACGCCCCGTCGCGCCACTCCCACCAGACCGGTGACAACATGATCGAGTCATCCGGGCGTCGGGTGGCGAGGATGCCGAGATCCTCGCCGTTCATGAGGTCGGGCAGATCGTCGGGGCCCAATCCGCTCCTCACAGCGCGTCCTCCTGCTAGCGAGAGAGCCGGGTCTCCGCGAACGGACGACCCGGCTCTGACGTTGTTTCGATCGCGTCCGTGTCGACGGACGCCGATGGGTCGCTGGACTAGAAGTCCATGCCTCCACCGTGGTCATGACCACCGCCGACCCCGGCCTTCTCCTTCTCCGGGATGTCCGTGACCAGCGTCTCCGTGGTCAGGACCATCGCGGCGATGGAGGCGGCGTTCTGGAGCGCGGAGCGCGTGACCTTGGCCGCATCGACGATGCCCTTCTTGAACAGGTCACCGTACTGCCCGCTCAGGGCGTCGTACCCCTCGCCGGCCTTGAGGCCCTTGACGTGCTCGACGATCACCTCGCCGGGAGCCCCGGCGTTGTCGGCGATCTGTCGGGCCGGCGCCTCGAGCGCCTTGCGGACGATGTCGACACCGACAGCGGCGTCGCCCTGGAGCTTCACCTTGTCGAGCGCCGGGATCGCCTGGAGGAGCGTCGTGCCGCCGCCGGCGACGAGACCTTCCTCGACGGCCGCACGGGTCGTCGAGAGGGCGTCCTCGATGCGGTGCTTCTTCTCCTTCAGCTCGACCTCGGTGGCCGCGCCGACCTTGATCACCGCGACGCCACCGGACAGCTTGGCGAGGCGCTCCTGGAGCTTCTCGCGGTCGTAGTCGGAGGTGGTGTCCTCGATCTGCGCCTTGATCTGCGTCATGCGCGCCTTGATCGCGTCCTGCGAGCCGCCGCCGTCGATGATGGTGGTGTCGTCCTTGGTCGCGACGACCCGGCGAGCCTTGCCGAAGTCCTCGGCCGTGACGGAGTCGAGCTTGCGCCCGACTTCCTCGCTGATGACCGTGCCGCCGGTCAGGGTGGCGATGTCGCGGAGCATCTCCTTGCGGCGATCGCCGAAGCCCGGCGCCTTGACGGCGAGGACGGAGACGGTGCCGCGGAGCTTATTCACGACGAGGGTCGCGAGCGCCTCACCGTCGATGTCCTCAGCGATGATCAGCATGGGCTTGCCCTGCTGGACGCCCTTCTCGAGCGCCGGGAGCATGTCCGGGACGCTGGAGATCTTCTTGTCGGTGATCAGGATGAGCGGATCCTCGAGGACCGCCTCCATCCGATCGGGGTTGGTCACGAAGTACGCCGAGAGGTAGCCGCGGTCGAACTGCATGCCCTCGGTGTATTCCTTCTCGAGACCGAGGCTCTGCCCCTCCTCGACGGTGATGACGCCGTCCTTGCCGACCTTGTCCATCACCTCGGCGATGATCTCGCCGACCTCGGGGTCCGCGGCGCTGATCGCCGCGACGGCCGCGATCTGCTCGCGGTTGTCGACCGGGCGGGACTGCTTCTTGATCTCCTCGACGATCGCCTCGACGGCGGCCTCGATGCCGCGCTTGACGACCATCGGGTTGGCACCGGCGGTGACGACGCGGAGGCCCTCGGAGACGAGCGCCTGGCCGAGCACGACCGCGGTGGTCGTGCCGTCGCCGGCGACGTCATCGGTCTTGGTCGCGACTTCCTTGAGGAGCTGCGCGCCCATGTTCTCGAATGGATCGTCGAGCTCGATGTCACGGGCGATCGTGACGCCGTCATTGGTGATCGTCGGTGAGCCGAACTTCTTGTCGAGGACGACGTTGCGGCCCTTGGGGCCGATCGTCACCTTGACGGCATCGGCCATCCGGTCGATGCCCTTCTTGAGCGATCGACGAGCGGTCTCGTCGAAGATCAGTTGCTTAGCCAATGTCGTGTGTCCTCCCAGGGAGTCGGGGTGGGGTCGGGTCGTGCGCGGTCGTCGCGACTAGTCCTTGACGATCGCGAGGATGTCCTTCTGGCTGACGATCAGATACTCGTCGCCATCGATCTTGAACTCGGTGCCCGCGTACTTCGCGTAGAGGACCTTGTCGCCCTCCTTGACGTCCATCGGCTCGCGCTTGCCGTCGTCATTGATCTTGCCGGGACCGGCCGCGATGATCGTCCCCTCCTGGGGCTTCTCCTTCGCGGTGTCCGGCAGGACGATGCCGCTCTTCGTCATCTCCTCACGGGGAGTGGGCTCGATGACCACGCGATCGCCGAGAGGGCGAAGCTTGGTCTTGCTCGCGGTGGCAGTGGCCAACGTGCGATACCTCCTGTGACGGTCAGGTGACCGACCGGCGTTGGATTTCGGGGGGCGACCGCTCGGGGTTGCGACGGTCGGCCGATCCCTCTCTTGCGTCCTTCGCATCTGCCACAGACCCCCCGCGGGGCGGTCTGGCGATGCATTAGCACTCTCTGTGTCAGAGTGCTAAGAGCAATCTAACGAACGTCCGTCGCCCCTGTCAACTCGGGCTGCCGACAGCGCGGAACGTGCGGTCGTACGTCGCAACGAGCGCATCACCGAAAGCCTCTCCGTCGGCGCCTTGCCGCTCGGCGACCCATGTCGCGGTGATACCGACGTAGCGGGGCTCGTTGCGTCCCTTCGGAGCTCCGGGTGCCGCCAGGAACGGCGAATCGGTCTCGACGACGATGCGGTCGCCGGGGGTGGATCGGGCGACGTCAGCGGAAGCCTCCTCCCCCGTGCGGAACACGAGTCCGGAGAAGCTGATGACGGCGCCGAGGTCGAGCATCGCGCTGGCGTAATCGGTCGGGCCGGAGAAGCTGTGGACGACGATCCGCGGGTGTGCGGCGCCCATCGCGGTCAGCTCCGCGAGGAGGGCGTCCTGGGCGTCGCGCTGGCCCGCGCGCGATCGGCAGTGCAGGATGATCGGCTTTCCCGTCTCCGCAGCCAGCCGGAGGTTCCTCCGCAGGTTGTCGAGTTGGTCCGGGATCGGGCTGAAGACGCGGTCGTAGTCGAGCCCGGTCTCGCCGATGGCGCGGACACGTTCGACGGTCGCCCATCCCGAGATACTTCGCCACCCCGCGTCATCGACCTTGGCCGCGTCGTGCGGGTGCACACCGACCGCGATGTCGATCCAGTCGACCCGGTCCGCCAACTCACGCGCGCGTTCGCACGAGGCGACGTTCCAGCCGGGAACGAGGATCCGCTCGACGCCGACCGCGCGGGCCGCTGCCAGCACGTCCTCGGCGTCGTCGGCGAACCGATCGGCGTTGACGTGACAGTGGGAATCGACGAGGCGCATCGCGTCGTGGGTACCGCGGCTCGCCGCTACGGCGTGGCCGTCTCCGCCGCCTCGACCTCCAGCCGCGGAAAGAGCGGCTCCGGGTCCCCGACGCGACCCGCTTCGTTCGCACAGGCACCCCATTCGAGCTCGCCGAGGACCGAGGCCTCACCATTCCCGTCCGGCCCATACCCGTAGCTGAAGCCGAGCTGCCCGAGCACGCGCGGAGCCGCACCCGGCATGAACGGCGCCACTGCCAGACCGACGAGACGGCACGCTTCGATCAGGTCACCAAGCACGCCACGGAGTCGGTCGCCCGAGGCCTCGTCGCCACCCTTCCATGCCTTGGCAAGCTCCCAGGGCTTCTCCGCATCGACGACGCGGTTGGCAGCGCCGACGAACGTCCACAGCGCCACCAGCCCGTCGTGGAGCTCGCAGCCCTCGATCGCCTCCATGTACGCCTGCACGGTCTCGTTCCAGAGCTCGGCAAGCGACGAATCGCGCTCGAGCCGCGGGGCGGGACGCACCCCATCGACGTACCGCTTCGTCATCGAGACCGTGCGGTTCAGCAGGTTGCCGAAGTCATTGGCAAGGTCGGCGTTGTAGCGCCGCACGAACGAGTCCCAGGACACCTCGGCGTCCCGATCGAACGGCACCTCGCGCAGCACGACGTACCTCGCACCGTCGGTGCCGAACGCGCCGACGAAGTCGTTCGGGTCGAGGAAGTTGCCACGACTCTTGCTCATGCGCTCGCCGCCGGCGGCCATCAACCAGCCGTGGACCCATACCCGGCGCGGTGCCTCGAGTCCGGCGCTCCAGAGCATGGCCGGCCAGAAGATCGTGTGGAACCGGGCGATGTCCTTGCCGATGACGTGCAGATCGGCCGGCCACCACCGCGCGAAGGACGCCATATCGTCGGGGAACCCGGCACCCGTGATGTAGTTGATCAGCGCGTCGTACCAGACGTAGATCTTGCCGGCTTCGGGGTCCCACGAGCCGTCCTCGCGTTGCGAGGTCTCGCCGTTCTCGGCGATCGGGAACGGGATCCCCCAGTCGCCAGGTGTGCGCTCACGTGATATCGAGAAGTCTTCAAGCCCACCCCGGATGAAGCCGAGCATCTCGTTGCGCCGGAATTCCGGCTGGACGAAGTCGGGGTGATCCGCGAAATGGCGTTCCAGGCGCTCCTGGTAGGCCGACAGCCGGAAGAACCAGTTGCGCTCGGTCAGCCAC
>DATNFQ010000003.1:0-14784 GCA_035606295.1 Patescibacteria group bacterium | reverse complement strand
GATACGGTTTGCCGTCGTTCCCCGGCTCCGGGTACGTAGCCGCCATCCTCGCCGGCCAAGCGGCTTCCTCTTGCGCATCAGCGAAGGCCGACATATCGGGACGGTTAGTCGTCGGCAGCTACCGCCGATCGAACCGCCACGCCTCGCGCTCGTACCAGCTGCGGTCCTTGATCTTCGACCAACCTCTTTCTAGTCCTGAGGTCGGACAAGCCCGAGCCCTTAGGGAGTCCAGTCGAAATCGGTCGCTCCGTCGATGAGCAGTCTCATCGCTCCACCTTCTGCAGGAACGATGGTACGACGAGGGCACGTATTCACGCGGACCCCGGTTGATCATCGATCCCGACGGTCATCTGCTCTCCACAGTCGCCGACGACGCAGACTTGCTGTCGACGGCCAACTGGTCGCGCGACGGGTCGCGGCTCGCCTTCGGGCGGAAACTCGAACGGGGGGTAGAGGTCAACCTTGCCCGTGGCGATGGCAAAACCCCGGGCCGCCTCACCGTCGACCCCGGAGTAGTCGATGGGTCCGTAACCCATCCCGTCTGGTCAAGGCCGGTTTCATGTTCGGTCGATGGTCGGGGCGGCCGGATTTGAACCGACGACCACCAGTCCCCCAGACTGGTGCGCTACCAGACTGCGCCACGCCCCGAGGCTCCGCAGTCTAGCACCGGCCCAAGCACGGTCCCGCCCGGGGCGATCTAGTGTTCCTGACCGGAACGAGGTTGAGACAGCTCGTGCCGTGCCGCCCATCCCGGTCAGAGGAACCTGTCGTTCTGGTGAGCCAGCCCTGTGCGTTCGAGTCGCCAGCGGCACTGTCAGGAACGCGTTTTTCGCCTCGGGTCAGCCAAGGTCCTCCAGCTCGTCTTTCGACTCACGCGAAAGCAGGTCGATCAGGCAGCGCTGGACGCTCTTGCCCTCGAACAGCGCGTTGTGGACCTCTCGGGCGATCGGCATCTCGACGCCGTAGCGGTCGGCGAGGGCGAGCGCAGCGTCGACCGTGTAGGCACCCTCCGCGGTCCCCGGCAGCGTGGCCTCGATCTCGGCCCACGAGCGGCCTTTGGCGAGCTCCTCCCCGAGGCGATGGTTCCGTGACAGGCCAGACCCGCACGTGGCGATGACGTCGCCGATCCCGGCCAGGCCGGCGAACGTCAGTCGATTGGCGCCGGCCGCCGCGCCGAGGCGGATCATCTCGGCCAGACCACGGGTCATCAGCCCGGCCTTGCCGTTATCGCCGAACCCGAGCCCATCGGCGGCCCCCGCGGCGATCGCGATCACGTTCTTGAGCGCGCCGCACAGCTCCACCCCGAGGATGTCGCGATTCACGTACAGCCGGAACTCGCGACGACCGAGCCGTTCGGCCGTGCGTGCGGCAAGCGCCGGATCGTCGGCAGCCACGACCGCGGACGCCGGCAATCCCTGGGCGATCTCGGTCGCGAGGTTCGGACCGGACAGGGCCGCGATCCGCGCCGGATCGATGCCTGTCGCCTGGGCGATCACCTCGCTCATCCGCAGGAGTGATCCGTTCTCGAGCCCCTTCACGACCGACAGGACATCCGCCGTCGGCGGCATGAGCGGCCCTGCCTCGCCCGCGACGGATCGGAGATGCGACGACGGGACCGCGAAGATCACGAGCTCGGTCGCGCCGCGCAGGAGCTCGGTGTCTGCAGACGCTACCAGCGCCTCCGGCAGGTCGATGCCCGGCAGGCGGCGCTCATTCCGATGCGATCGGTTGATCTCCTCGGCCAGTTCCGGCCGGTGCGTGACGAGGACGACGGGCTCGCGCTTCGCGACGATGGCGGCGAGCGTCGTGCCCCACGCCCCGGCGCCGACGACCGCTACGGTCGGCGCGGATCCGCTCATCGGGAGCGGCGCGGCCTAGGTGCTGACCGTCGGGTCGGCTTGGACGGCACGGACTTGGGCTTCCGCCGCCTCGGCAGTCTGACCGAGGCCCGATCCCTGAAGACGAGGCGGACCGGCGTTCCGTGGAACCCGAATGTCTCGCGCAGACGGTTCTCGAGGTATCGCCGGTACGAGAAATGCACGGATGACGCATCGGATGCGAAGAACACGAACGTCGGCGGGGAGATCGCGGCCTGCGTGGCGTAGAAGAGCTTCGGGCGCTTTCCGCGTACGAGCGGCGGTGGCGTCCGGTCGGTCGCAGCCATCAGCATCCGATTGAGCTCGCCGGTCGGGACCCGCTTTCGGCGTTCGGCCCAGATATCGACCGCGAGCTCCAGCACCCGCCCGATGCGCTGATGCGTCTTGGCGCTGATCGAAACCATGGGCGCGAACTCGAGGAACGGTGCGTCGTTCCGGATCCACTCGACGTACTGGTCGAACGTGCGATCGGTCTTGTCCTCGACCAAGTCCCACTTGTTCACGGCGAGGACGAGGCCCTTGCCTTCCTCCACGGCATAGCCCGCGACGTGGGCGTCCTGCGATGTCAGCCCTTCGACGGCATCGATGACGAGGACCGCGACATCTGCGCGCGACAGTGCCGTGAGCGCGCGCATCGTCGAATAGCGCTCAGCGGACGGGCCGGACGCGACCTTTCCGCGCCGACGGATACCCGCCGTGTCGATGAGCACGATCTCGCTGCGCCCCCAGGCGAGACGCGTGTCGATCGCATCACGAGTCGTGCCGGGGACATCGGAGACGATCGTCCGCTCCTCGCCGAGCAGCGCGTTGAGCAGGCTCGATTTGCCGACGTTGGGTCGGCCCACGAAAGCGATCGCGGCAGGCGAGGTGTCGGCCTCGGCGGCGAGTGCCGCATCCCAGCGAGCGGCCTCGGCGGCCGCCTCATCCAGCACCCCGTCGTCCCCGTCGAGATCCTCCTCCGGGTCGCCGACCACGAAGGGCTCAAGCCGGCCCGCAGCGACCTCATCGGCCCAGGCATCGGCCTCGGCCTCGCGCTGCTTGCGCGCGATCTCGGCCTCGCTCTCGGGTGGCAGCGCCCAGACCATGGCGTCGAGCAGGTCCCCGGTCCCGCGGCCGTGCGAAGCCGAGATGGGGTAGGTCTCCTCCCAGCCGAGCGTGTGGAACTCGGCCGCCTCGAGCTCGCGCTTCTCGTTATCGGCCTTGTTGACCGCGACGATCACTGGCGCCGTCGCTCGCCGAAGCAGCTCGGCAGCTTCGAGGTCGGCCGGGGTCATGCCGACTGCCGCATCGACGACGAAGACGATCACATCGGCTTCCGCGATCGCCAGGCGGGCCTGCTCCTGCACGCGCAGCTCGATGGGATCGTCCGTATCGACCTCGAGCCCGCCGGTATCGATCAGGACGAACCGGCGGCCGTTCCACTCCCCGTCGCCATACAGGCGGTCACGTGTCGTACGCGCACGGTCTTCGACGATGGCCGTGCGTGAACCGATCACCCGGTTGAAGAGCGTCGACTTGCCGACGTTCGGGCGGCCGACGATCGCGACGAGTGGGATCGCCCTCCCGGTACGGTCAGCGGCCGCGGGGCCGGTGCGAGCGGCCACGGCCGGTCAGGCGGCGCCGGTCGCCGGGGTCGACGTGATGTGCGGCAGCGAGGTGGTGCGACCGGCCGGCGTCGCCGCACGACCGAGAGCGTCTTCGGCGAGCTCAGCGGCCCGCGCGGCAGCGTCCTCGGTCCCGGCCAGCTCGAGGATCCGGCGCGTGACATCGCGCAGGTCCTCGATCGGTGTCGACGTGCCACCAGTGATGCCGACGATGCGAGCGCCATCGAACGGAGCCGCATCGGTCAGGTCGTGGACGCTCTCGACCTGGACGGCGTGCGTCCCGGCGATCTCGCAGAGCCGCGTGAGCTCCTTCGTGTTCGCACTCGAGCGGCCACCGACGACGACCATCATGTCGACCTCGGACGCGGTCTCCATGGTGTCCTGCTGACGGCGGATCGTGACCGGACAGACCGTGTTGACGATCTTGAGCTCGTGGGCGCGCGAGACCATGAGCGCAGCAAGCCTCTCGAACTTCCAGGGCGGCTGGGTCGACTGCGACAGGAGCGCCATCCGCTTCTTGCGCGGGATGGCGGCGTCCCATTCCTCCTCCTCGTCGACGACGATCGCATCGGGCGCGAAGCCGAGCAGCCCGACGACCTCCGGGTGCTTGGGCGTTCCCAGGATGACGATCGTGTAGCCCTCGTCCAGGAGCCGCACCAGCTCCTTCTGCTCCTGGATCACCCAGGTACAGGTGCCATCGATGACTTCGAGACCACGGGCTTCGGCACGCGCCATGACATCCGGCCGAACGCCGTGTGCCCGGATGACGACCGCGGCACCGTGGTCGACGTCATCGAGCGTTTCGACCGTCTCGATGCCGAGGTCCTGGAGATCGCGGACGACCCCCTCGTTGTGGACGACCTGCCCGAGGGTATGCGTCGACTTGCCGGCGGCCGAGGCCTCCTTGGCCTTGTCGATCGCCTCGCGCACTCCGTAACAAAAGCCGGTCCGCTTCGCGATGCGGACTTCCTGGACCGTTCCCATACAGAGGGATTATCCCACGGGCTTCGGTTCCGACACCTTCAACGTCCTTGGAGCCGTGCCATATCGCCCGCGTTGCCGTTCCGGGACCAGTGCGGCGATGCGCCGCATGATCAGGTCGGTGGCCGCGCTTTTCGCGGCGCGACGGTCGAGATCGGCCGGAAGCTCGTCGGCGAGGCGGAACGGCGAACCGACACGGACCGTGACGCGACCGCCGGGATGCGGCAGCTTCTGGCCGCGCGGCCAGCGCTCGTACGACCCCGTGACGCCGACCGGCACGATCGGAGCACCTGTGCGGAGCGCCAGGACCGAAACGCCATCCCGCCCCTCGCCCAGCTTGCCGTCGTGCGAGCGTGTCCCTTCAGGGAATACGAACAGGGCATGCCCGTCGTCCAGGAGGCGCGCCGCGAGCCGGAATGCTTCGACGTCCGCTGCACCGCGCTCGATGGCGTGGACGCCGCCTTCGCGGGCGATCCAGCCGACGACCGGCCAGTCGAAGAGCTCACGCTTGCCGAGCCACTGGAACCTCCGGCCGATACGCGGCATCAGCGACGAGCCGAGGACAGGGACGTCGAGATTCGAGCTGTGGTTCGCGGCGATGATCACGGGCCCGGTGCGCGGGATCTCGTCGATCGCGCCTTCGACCCGGACGCGTGTGAGGCCCGCGAGTCCGACGCGGAAACCAGCAGCCATCACTGACATCCACGGGACGATGTCCTCGCGGATGACGGTCTCGGGGCGTTCGCGGTCTTCCGTCATCGCGGCGACCGGGCAGGTTCCAGACGCGCCTCGGCATCCTCGATCGCGCCGACGACGGCCGAGACCGTGTGGTCGAAGGTGTTGCCGTCCGTCGTGATGATCCGCGCATCGGGCGCGATGCGCAGCGGCGCGACCGCGCGTGTGCTGTCAAGACGGTCGCGACGGCGCAGCGCTTCCAGGATCGCCTGACCTTCTGTCGACAGGAAGTCGATACCCCGCTGCTCCGCGCGCCGGCGGGCACGCTCCTCGACCGATGCGTCGAGGTAGACCTTCAGATCGGCGTCGGGAAGCACGACCGTGCCGATGTCCCGCCCAGCCATCACGATCCCGCCGTCGTGCGCGAGCTCACGCTGGCGATCGAGCAGCGCCTCGCGGACCTCGGGCACGGCCGAGACCGACGAGACGGCCGCTTCGACGGCGGGTGCCCTGACGTCCGCCGTGTGGTCCGTGCCGTCAACGACGATCCGTGACAGCCGCCCGGTGGCGTCCTCGGCGAGTCCCAGATCCGCGACGAGCGCGACGAGGCCCTCGGCGTCATCGACGGAGACGCCGCGGTGTTCGGCGAGCCATGTCAGCGCCCGATACAGCAGCCCCGTGTCAAAGAACCGATAACCGACGATCTGGGCCGCGGCTGCCCCGACGCTGCTCTTCCCCGACGAACCCGGTCCGTCGAGCGCGACCACCAAACGCTCCATGCCCGAGAGTCTAGCCGTCGTTCTTGCGCTCGCCGCTCTGCCCAGACTGGCGCGAACGACCTCCGCCGCCACCCAGGCCGCGCACCTCGGGCGCCTTCAGCGGCCGGACCGACCCGCTCCGGAGGCCATCGACCCGTACCGGTCCGATCCGGACGCGGACCAAGCGGTCCACCGGTGCGCCGACCGCGCCGAACATCCGTCGGAGCTGCCGCTTCCAGCCCTGTGTCAGCGTCGCTCGATACCAGACGAGGTCGCGCGGCGGCGGTCGCATCAACCCGACGAGTCGCTGCACCTCGACCGAGGTCATCGGTCGTGGGCCGCCGAGCGTGGCTACACCTTCCTCGAGACGGATGCCCTTCTGCAGGGCATCGACCTGATCTCGTTCCAGCGGTCGGTCAAGGCCCAGCGCGTATTCCCGCTCGACGCCGTTGCGCGGATGGAGCACGCGGTCCGCCCAGTCGCCGTCATTGGTGAGCAGCACCAGCCCCTCGCTATCCTGATCCAGCCGCCCGACCGGATAGAGGCGCGCACCGTCGGGCACGAGCGCGGTGGGTACGAGGTCGAGGACGGTGGAGGAGGCATGCCGGTCGCGGGTGGTCGAGGTGACACCCTGCGGCTTGTGCAGCAGGAGATACGCATGTGCCGCGGCCGCACCGATCACGCGGCCGTCTACGGCGATGATCGATCGATCGGGATCCGCCTGTGTCCCGAGCGTGGCCACACGGCCGTCGACGGTCACGCGACCCGCGGCGATCATCGATTCGGCACCGCGCCGCGATGCCACGCCGGCCGCCGCCAGAACCTTCTGCAGCCGTTCCGCCGGCATCAGGTATCGGCGGTGACGTCGTCCGGTATCGCTGCCTCCGGCACAGGGTCGCTGGACGGCTGGCTCTCCAGATCGGTCAGGCCGAGCGACTCGGTCAACGGTTCCCCGCCCTCCTCGGCGAGCCGTGCCGCGACGTCGACGTCGAGCGGGGGCATCTCTTCGAGGCTGGTCAAGCCGAACCGTTCGAGGAACTCGAAGCTCGTCCCGTACAGGAATGGCCGGCCCGGCGTCTCGGAACGGCCGAGCTCGACGATCAGGCGTCGATGGAGGAGCGAACGGACCGTGTAGTCGGAGTCGACACCGCGGATGCGTTCGATCGCGCCGCGTGTGACCGGTTGGCGGTAGGCCACGATCGCGAGCGTCTCGAGGCTGGCCGGGGAGAGCCGGATCGCATCGGCGCCGATGTACCGCGCGACGAGGGCACCGGCCTCGGGGGCGGTCGCGAGCTCGATCCGATCGCCATCGACGATCAGGCGGATGCCCCGCTCGCCGAGGCTCACCTCGAGGTCACCGAGGCGCGCATCGACGGTCTCGCGGTCGACGCCCGCCAGCGTTGCGATCTCGCGGCGCGTCAGCGGCCGCTCAGCGACGAAAAGCAGGCCTTCGAGCGCAGTCTCGGTGAGCTCGAGCGGCGGACGGTCCTCGGGCGCGACCGCGGTCGCTTCGAGCGCCTCGGTCTCGTGGTCCAGATCGTGCTCCAGCTCCATCTTCAGCTCGTCGGTCATGCGAACGACTCCAGGCTCTCGTCGAGGGGCGCGTCGTCAGCGAGGGCATCGGTCGCCCTGGCCACGATGGCACCCCACGGCTCTGCCTGCTCGACGACGATCTCACGCCGCTTCATCAGCTCGAGCATGGCCAGGAACGTCACGGCGACCACGACACGATCGCGCACGCCACGGAGCAGGTCCTGGAGCACGACCTCCGGGGCGTCCCGCAGGGCCGCGCGGATGATCCGCGCGCGTTCGGTCAGGGTGACGGTCCTCGGCACGATCTCGGGCGGAGGTTCGGGCGGCGGCGCGATCACCGCGAGATGCGCGAGCGCCTTGACCAGCTCCAGGGGATCGATCGGAGGCGCGTCGGCCGGTCGTGCGCCCGCCAACCCCGACGCGCGAGCCGCACCCGCCTCGCGGCGGAACAGGCCGATCCGCTCGACCGCGTCGCCGGCCAGCCGATGTCCCGCGTCGCGATGCGCGCGGTAGAGCAGGAGCCGTGCGCGCAGCTCCGCTTCCGGATCGGGGCCGTCGTCGCCGTCTGCACCGGTGGCGGCGACCGCGGGCGGCCGCGGCAGCATGGCCCGGCTCTTGATGAGGATCAGCTGCGAAGCGATCGCGACGAACGCGCTGATGTTTCCCAGCCGATCCGCCTCGAGCGTCGCGAGAGCCTCGAGGTATGCATCGGCCAGGCTCCCGAGCGGGACCGTCAAGACGTCGAGCTGGCGTCCCTCGATGAGCGACAGCAGCAGACCGAGCGGTCCATCGAACGAGGCGAGCTGGACGTGGGTCGCAATCTCCGGACGCCGTCCATCCCCGAAGCGCACCGCCGGCGGCGCGTCCATCACCGGGACGCCAGGCGCACCCGCGGCCTCGGGAAGCATCAGTTGGCCTCGTCCGCGAGCTGGAGTGCCCGCCCGGCGACCGGATCGATCGGGGCGTCCTGGTGCCGGATCAGTTCGACGGTCCGTGCCGGGCAACCAGCCTCTCCTGCCAGTATCGCGGAGGTCTCGGCGTGGTCCTTGAGCCGTCGCAGCGCGTCACGCCAGCCAGGGATGTACGAGGCGATGCGCCAGACCCACGCTCCGAACGCCTGACCGAGGCTGTAGACGACCCGTGGCCACACCCCGGTGTGCCCCTTGCCGGCATCGTGCAGGAGTCCGGCGAGCAGGACCTCGTCATCGGTCACATCGTCTGCGCGGAGCGTCGCGACGACATCGAGGCCGTGGCGTCGGTCGGCGACGTGCATCGAATCGAACAACGCGAGCTGCGGCGGCGAGAGCCACTCGATGAGCCGCACTCGCTCGTCGACGCCCACGCGCGCCGTGACGTGCGCGCGGAACTGCCGAGCCTTACCGGCCCAGTAGGAAGCCGAGGAAGACATCGATCACCGAGCCGACGATCCGCGTTCCGATGGGCATCCCGAACGTCGGAAGCACGAAGAAGATGATGAACAGCAGGATGAAACCGTACTGCTCCAAGATCGGCCGCCAACGCCAGGCGACCTGCGGCGGCATGAAGGCGAACAGGACCTTCGACCCGTCAAGCGGCGGGATCGGGAAGAGATTGAAGATCATCAACACGAGGTTGATGACGACGAACAGGTAAAGCACCTGCAGGGCCAGCGTCGGGATCTGATCGATCAGCGTTGGGTTCGACAGGATGTAGCGAAGGGGGATCGCGGCAGCGGTCGCGAGCACCAGGTTCGACAACGGCCCGGCGGCAGCGACGATCGCCTCGCCCCATCGTCCGCCCTCGAGATTGCGTGGGTTCACGGGCGTCGGCTTGGCCCAACCGAACCCGAACGTCCCCTGCGATCCGATGAAGGTGATCGCGAGGAGGATGCCGCCCAACGGATCGAAATGGACGATCGGGTTCAGCGAGAGGCGGCCCATGAAACGGGCGGTGCTGTCGCCCAACCGATACGCAGCGAGTGCATGGGAGAACTCGTGGACCGGGAAGCCGACCAGCAGCATGATGGCGACGACGATGAGCGCCGCCAGGAGTTCGTCAGACACGGGGTTCCTCTAGAGGGTCCGGCGTATCGTACCGGCGCCGCTCGTCGGCGTCGGCGAGGCGACCGCGACGCGGGTCCGGGCGACGCGACCCGGCGTCCAGCCTCCGGTCAGAGGCGCGCCAGCAGGTCGGCCTTCTTGCGCTCGAACTCCTCGGGGCTGATCGCGCCGCGGTCCCGGAGATCGGCGAGGCTATTCAGCGTCTGCGTGACCTCCTCGCGGGACAGCGGCTGTGCCGGAGGGGCGGACGGTAGCGGCGTCGAGACCGTGTCGTCCGTGGGCGGACCACCGGCTGATGGCTCCGTTCGGAACGGCGGCGATGTCACGTACCCGCCACCGGCGATGTCGCGCTCGTATTCGTGCTTCGCATCGAGCATCTCGCGCTTGAACCTGACCGGTTGGATGAGCATCCGGAACCGACTGATCCCCGTATCCGACGCGGTCAGGATCTCGAGGTCACCGAAGCCGAACATGCGCCCGAAGATCGACTGTGTCAGGACGATGTCGTTCACCTTCTCGAGCGATGAGTCGGTGACCCGCTTGTTGAGGACGCCTTCGACCTCGATCACCCGTCGATTGGTCAGCACGTATTCCTGGTTCATGTAGCGCAGGATCGTCCAGCCGAGCAGCAATAGGCCGCCGACGAACAAGATCGCCGCCGCCCAACCGATGACCTCGCGCCAGGGCGACGAGACGTTGGTCTGGATGACGGCGCCGAGGCCCGCGATGATCAGGGCGAGGATCGTGTAGCGCGCCCCCCAGATGAACACGAACCAGTGCTGTTTCTCGCGATGGACGATGCGCTCCCCCGTCGACATCAGCCGCTCGGCGTAGCCCATGGTCGCGTGATCCTCCTGCCCGATGCTGTCGTGGGCGCCCGTCAGGCTCGCGGATGCGCCCTCCGGTAGACGTCCCGTATCCGCTCGCCGGTGAGATGCGTGTACAGCTGGGTCGTGGAGATACTCGCATGTCCGAGCAACTCCTGGACGACCCGCAGATCGGCACCACCCTCGAGCAGGTGGGTCGCGAAGGAATGGCGCAACGTGTGGGGGCTGACCTTGCCATTCAGACCGGCGCGCGACGCCGCACCGTGGACGGCGGCCCACGCCTGCTGCCGGGCGAGGCGGCGTCCGCGGTCGCCGAGGAACAGTGGACCGCCGCGGACCGGCGCGACGTGATGGGCTTGGATCAGGACCGCTCGCGGTCCGAGGATCCAGTCCGACAGGTGGTCGATCGACACCTCGCCGATCGGCACCAGCCGTTCCTTGTCACCCTTGCCGATGACCCGAACGAACGCGCCATCGAGCGAGAGATCCTCGCGGTCGAGGCCGATCGCCTCACTCACCCGTAGCCCGGCGGCATACAGCAGCTCAAGCAGCGCCCGATCGCGCTTCCCGCCCACCGACGCCGCCTCGAGGAGTCGATCCACCTCATCGACATCCAGCGTGTCCGGCAGGCGCCTGCTCTGACGCGGCAGGTCGAGGTGCGTCGCCACGTCGACATCGATGATCCCTTCGCCGAACGCGAAGCGGTAGAAGCCCTTCAGCGCCGCGGCGCGGCGGCGGAGACTGGTCGGCGCGAGGGCACGCTCGCCGGGTTCGCCACGGCGCGTGCGGGCGGCCAGATAGCGGACGGCCGGATCGGCGGAACGCGCCCAGGCGTCCCCGCTGCCGCTCACACTCCGCTCGAAATCGCTGAGGTCGGAGCGATAGGCTCGGATCGTCGCCGCGGCCAGGCCCCGCTCGACGTGGAGGTAGGCGAGGTAGTCCTCGATCGCCCGGTCGAGGTTCACGCCGAGCGGTCACCCCCTGCGGCGACCGGCCCTGCTCGCCAGGACTCAGCGCGATCGAGCAGCTCGCGGGCCGAAGCGAGCGCCGCGGCGTCACCGGGCCCGCCACCGAGCATCGCCGCGAGCTCGACGATCCGTCCCTCCCGGTCGAGGCGTTCGACCTCGGTGACCGTTCGCCCGTCCCGCTCGCGCTTGACGATGCGGTAGTGGCCATCGGCGTGGGCGGCGATCTGCGGCAGATGGGTCACGCACAAGACCTGGTGGCGGCGGGCGAGACCCCACAGCGAGCGCCCGACAGGATCGGCGCTCCGGCCACCGATCCCGGTGTCGACCTCGTCGAACACGAGCGTCGGCGTCTCGTCGGCCTCCGCGAGGACGCGCTTGATCGCCAGCGCGACGCGTGACAGCTCCCCGCCCGAAGCGATCTTGGCCAGCGATCGGGGCGGCTCGCCGGGGTTGGGCGCCAGCCGATAGACGACCTCATCGACCCCGCTCGCATCGAACGCGAGCGCGTCGCCGTCGATCTCGACAGCGGCCTCGCCATCGCTCGCCACGCGCCGCCCGACCGCGACCTCGAAGACGCCCGGCGGGAAGCCGAGCTCCTCCAGGACCTCGGTGACGGCCGAGGTCAGGCCGCGCGCCGTCTCCGCCCGTGACTTGGATAGCGCGTCCGCGGCGCCGGCCACGTCGTCAAGCAGCCGCGCGTCTTCTCGCTTTCGTCGAGTGCGCTCCGCATCGAGGCCGCGCAGCCGCTCGACTTCGGCGGCGGCGCGCTCGCCGTGCTCGATGACCGTCGTTTCATCGTCGCCGTACCGGCGGAGTAGCCCGTGGATGACCCCGAGCCGGGCGTCGAGCTCGGCGACGGCACGCGGGTCGTGGTCGACGTCCTCGGCGAGCCGGCGAGCGTCATCGGCGACGTCGGCGAGCTCGGCTTCGAGCCCCGCCAGTCGTTCGGCGACCGGCTCGAACCGTGGATCGAGGCGCGCGATCCCGTTCGCCTCGTGCAGGGCGACCGCCGTCGCGTCGCGCGCTCCCGAGCCCTCGCGGGTCAAGGCCTCGCGCAGTGCTTCAGCTCCTCGGGCGATCGCCTCGCCGTGCTGCGCCGCGGTCAAACGCGCCCGGATCTCGTCCGCCTCACCGGGCCGAAGATTCGCATCCGCGATCTCGCCCGCCTCGTGCTCGAGCAGGTCGATCCGGCGCGCGACCTCCCGAGGGTCCATGGCAGCGGCATCGAGGACCGCCCGGTTCTCGCGCCACCGTTCGACCGACGAAGCCATAGCGGCTCGAAGCTCACCATGCCCACCGAAGCCATCAAGTAGGTCGCGCTGCCATCGTTCGTCCAACAGCCGGCCCTGATCGTGCTGTCGGTGGATCTCGACCAGCGGACCGACCTCCTCGGCCAGCCGCGCAGCCGTGACGGTGGCGTCGTCCAGCCGTGCGGTCGAGCGTCCGTTCGCCGCGACTTCGCGCACCGCGATGAGCGGTTCAGGCAGCCGGTCGAACAACGCCTCGACCCGTGCCATCTCCGCGGCGTGGCGAACGAGCGTGGTGTCCGCGCGTGCGCCGAGGGCCAGCCCCAGCGCATCGATGAGCAGGCTCTTGCCGGCGCCGGTCTCGCCGGTGATGACGTTGAGACCGGCGTCGAAGGTGAGGCGAAGTCGATCGATGAGTGCGAGATCGACGACGGTCAGCTCGAGCAGGCGACCCAGGGCAGGTTCGGCGCGTGCCCCGTCGGCCGCGCGCGCATCGTCGGTCACGACGGAAGCAGCTCCACCTTGTGTCGCAACAGATCCCAGAACGGCTGCGCACCCTTCGGTTCGATGAGCCGGATGGGCCGGTCCATCGCCCGCACTTCGACCACGTCGCCGACCGCGATCGGCAGATCCTCGCGGCCGTCGACCGAGACGAGGGCCTCGAAGGCGTCGACGACGCGGCAGCGCACGACCTGCTGCGGGCTCACGACGACCGACCGGATCGCCGAGAGGTACGCCGCGATCGGCGTGACGACGAGGTTGCGACTCTCCGGGTCGAGGATGGGGCCGCCGGCGGAGAACGAGTAGCCGGTACTCCCGGTCGGGCTCGCGACGACGAGTCCATCGGCGATGAACGTCGCGAGGTGGCTGTCATCGATGCTCACATCGAGGCGGCACACGCGAGCGAGCGAGCCGCGGGCGATGACGATGTCGTTGAGGGCCACGTGCCGCGCCGCGTCGTCACCGACGCCCTGCCGCAGGATCCGGCCTTCGATCGCAAGGCGCTCGTCGATCGTGAAGTCGCCGGCACTGATCTTCTCGAGCACGGGTTCGAGGTCGCTCGCCTCGGCCTTCGACAGGAACCCGACCTTGCCGAGGTTGATGCCGAGCAGCGGGACGTCGACCTCGGCGACGGCTCGTGCCGCGCGAAGGAACGTGCCATCACCGCCGAGCACGACGAGGGCATCGGTCGTCGGCAGCTCCGCCGCGAGGGCTTCGCTATCGCCAGCCTGGGCGCGCCATTCATCGATGCCGCGCCGGCGGCACCAGCCCGAGGCACGCGCCGCCAGCTCGACGGTGGCCTCGATCGTCGGGTTGTACGCGAAGCCGATCCGACGGACGGTCACGCGCCGGTCACCTCGGCGATGCGCTTCCCGAGATCGGCGCAGCCCGGTCCGCGGGCGAGATGGACGAGGAACTCGCGGTTGCCGTCGTGACCCTGGATCGGCGAGGCGATCACGTCGCGGGTCCCGAGCCGCAGGGTCGCGGCATGGGTCGTGACGCGCTCGAGGACCTCGCGATGGATGGCCGGGTCGCGGACTACGCCCCGGTCCGTCCTCCCCTTCCCCGCCTCGAACTGCGGCTTGACGAGAGCCACGATACCGGCGCTCGGGGCAAGGGTCGTCGCGACGGCGCCGAGCACCTTGTCGAGCGAGATGAACGAGACATCGATCACCGCGATGTCGGCGGGTTCCGGCAGCGTGGTCGAGGTCAGGGTGCGCGCGTTCGTCCGTTCCATCGATGTCACACGCGCGTCGCGGCGCAACGATTCGGCGAGCTGACCGCGACCCACGTCGAGAGCGTAGACATGGCGCGCGCCGCGCTGCAACAGGACGTCCGTGAAGCCACCGGTCGAGGCGCCGACGTCGAGCGCCACCTTGTTGGTCGGGTCGATGCCGAAGGCGTCCAGGGCAGCCGCGAGCTTGTGCCCGCCACGACCGACGTACGGATCCGGCCCGTCGACGGTGATGCTCGTGGCAACGTCCACGCGATCGCCGGGTTTCAGGTCACGGCGCGCTCCGTCGCCCTCGCCGACACGTACCTTGCCGGCCAGGACCAGCGCCTGGGCCTTCGTGCGCGTCTCCGCGAGGCCGAGCTCGACGATGAGCTCGTCCAGCCGCTGTTTCGCCGACCGTGGCGGTTTCCCACGGCTCGACGAACGTTGCGTGACGGTCGGACTCACCGGCCTATCGTGGCACAGCCCGCTGCACGCGGACTCATCGCGATGAGTACTGCGAGCGGGCGGCTAACCCTCGTCGCGACGTCGACGTTGGCG
>DATNFQ010000002.1:0-21568 GCA_035606295.1 Patescibacteria group bacterium | reverse complement strand
TGTTCACTTCGGTGCGTGCGCGCACCGGCCTCGGATGCTCGCGGCCTTGGATCGCTGCCGAGCTCGACACGCCCTTGACGCGCCACAGGCGCACGGTCGCATTTAACCGACCCTTAACGCATCGAAAAGGGGCCGTTGACGCCCGGTTTCGAAGGTTCCCCTGTCTAGGAGGGTAGCTCTCCGAGTCAGGTCGCCATGCCGCGACCACGTAGGAGGAACCATCGAGTGACCATCAGCACGAAGCGCATCGGCGCACTCGCGGTCGCGGCCGCGTTCGCGCTCGGCGCCTGCAGCAGCGGTGGTGGGGCAACGACCGCGCCCAGCACGGCACCGAGTGCACAGTCCAGCTCAGCAGCGAGCCCCGAGGCGAGCGCCTCAGCGGGCGGTGCCGCGGCGGTCACCTGCGCCGACGGCAAGATCACGGCCCTTGGCTCGACCGCGCTGCAGCCGGTCGTCGACGCCGCGGCGAAGCAGTTCGTCGCGGCGTGCCCAGGCGCCACCATCGACGTCCAGGGCGGCGGCTCCGGGACCGGTCTGACCCAGGTCTTCCAGGGCGGTGCCGACATCGGCAACTCCGACGTCGCTGCAGAGAAGAAGCTCAAGCCGGAAGAGGCCGCCGCGCTCGTCGATCACATCGTGGCTCGTCAGGGCTGGCTGATGATCGCGAGCAAGGACGTCGCCAACGTGACGAACCTGACCTCGCAGCAGGCGACCGACATCTGGACCGGCAAGATCACCAACTGGAACCAGGTCGGCGGGCCCGACCTTCCGATCGTCCTCGTCCTGCGCCCTGAGTCGTCCGGCACACGTGCCGTCTTCAAGGAGAAGGTTCTCGGGGGCGCCGCGGAGGCGGCCGGCCAGGCCTTGACCGAGGACTCGAGCGGTGCTGTCGCACAGGGTGTCGCCCAGACCCCCGGCGCGACCTCGGTGCTCGCGTTCGCGTACTTCGCCGCCAACCAGGGCGATCTCGTCGGCATCTCGCTCGACGGCGTCGAGGCCAGTGTCGACAACCTCACCAACGGCACGTACAAGCTCCAGGACAATGGGCACATGTACACCAAGGGTGAGCCTGACGGTCTGAAGAAGGCGTTCCTGGACTACATGCTCAGCGACACGGTCCAGAACACCCTGCTTCCCTCCCTCTCCTACGCCCCCGCCAGCGAGTAAGCAGCTCCTCCTCCCCATCGGACGACCCCGTCCTCGGAGCGGGGTCGTCCGTTACCCTTTCCCGGCACGGATCCGCCGCGCCCGGTCCGACATCACCCGGAGATCACCCGCGTGAGTACCGCCGTCTTCACTGACAGGCAGGCGATCAGCCGACCATCGACACTCCGCGAGCGACTCGACCTGTCGCGTCGCATGACGTTCATCGCGGCGATCGTCGTGGTCCTCCTCGTCGGACTGCTCCTGAGCTTCATCGCCTGGAACGGGATCCAGCTGTTCATCCGGGCCTCGGTCCCGCTGCTGTCGATCCTGTCACCCGATTGGGCTCCCTCGACGGATCAGTTCGGGATCCTGCCGTTCATCCTGGGGACGATCGGGGTGATGGTCGTCGCCGCGATCATCGCGACGCCCCTGTCGGTCGGGCTTGCCCTGTTCATCGCCGAGGTGGCGCCGACCTGGGCACGCAACATCATCCGTCCGGCGATGGAGATCTTCGTCGGGATCCCGAGCGTCGTCTACGGATGGCTCGGACTGACGATCCTCGTCCCGTTCCTGCGAACCAACTTCAACGCGGTCGGCTTCAACCTCGGGTTCAGCTGGTTCGCGGGATCGCTCGTGCTCGCCCTGATGGTCCTGCCGACGATCGCCAGCATCAGCTACGACGCGCTGATCGCGGTGCCCGGCGATCTGCGCCAGGCCTCACTGGCGCTCGGCACGACCCGTTGGCAGACGCTCCGGCACATGCTGCTCAGGGCGGCGAGCACGGGGATCATGACGGCGGTCGTGCTGGGCATGATGCGTGCCGCCGGTGAGGCGCTCGCCGTCCAGATGGTCATCGGCAACCGACCGGTCGTGCCCACCTCGCTCACCCAGCCGATCACGACCCTGACATCACAGATCACGCTCGATATGGGCAATACCGTCGGCGGATCGGCATGGAACGACGCGCTGTGGACGATGGGCCTCGTGCTCCTCGTGATGTCGCTTGGGTTCGTGTCGTTGGTCCGGTACCTCGGGCGTCGGAGTCAGCTCTCATGAACCGCTCCCTGCTCGCCGACCGGATCGCCACCATCACGCTCTGGGCGATCGCGCTGTTCGTCGTCGCGCTGCTCGCCGGGATCATCATCCATTTCCTGTGGGCGTCGATCGGCACGCTCAGCATCGATTTCCTCACGAGCGATCCGAGCGATTTTGGCGTGGGGGGCATCGGCCCACTGCTCTGGAACTCGGTGTACATGCTCGTCCTGACCCTGATCCTGACGGTCCCGCTCGGCATCCTCGGCGGCATCTACATGGCCGAGTACGCACGGCCGTCACGCATCACCAACACGATCCGCTTCTGCCAGGAGCTCATCAGCTCGGTCCCCTCGATCGTCGTGGGACTCTTCGGGCTCGCCCTCTTCGTTAACGCGACGGGATGGGGCTTCACGGCGATGGCCGGCGCACTCGCGCTGACGGTCTTCAACCTGCCCCTGATGGCCCGTCTCGTCGAACAGGCGATCCGCGCGGTCCCCGACGACGAGCGCCAGGCCAGCCTCGCCCTCGGGGCGTCGAAGTGGACGACGATCACGCATGTCGTCCTGCCGATCGCCATCCCCGGCCTCGTGACAGCGGTGATCCTGTCCGCCGGACGGATCTTCGGCGAAGCGGCAGCGTTGATCTTCACCGCAGGTCTCGCGACGCCGACGAACTACGACTTCTCGAACCTGAACATCTTCGACTCGCGCTCGCCGTGGAGTCCGTTCCGGTCGACCACGACGCTCGCCGTCTACATCTGGAAGATCAACTCCGAGGGCCTCGGCAGCTTCGTCCGGGAGATCGCCGACGCGAGTGCGGCCGTCCTCGTGATCATGGTCCTCTTCTTCAACCTCGCTGCCCGAGCATTCGGGCGCTTCCTGCAGTACCGCACGTCCGGCGTATGACCGACCCGATCTCGGCTGAACCACCTGGAGACCCATCGATGACCACCGCCGCAGACCCGGTGACCCCCGTTCCCATCGCACCCGATGGCCCGTCGCAGGTCCTGATCCCGCGCCCGCACGCGGTGGCGCGAGACGGCTCCGACGGCGCAGCCGGGGTGGACGTCAGCCCGAAGCTCGCGATGCAGGACGTGAACATCTACTACGGCGACCGGCGGGCAGTGAACGGGGTCACCCTCGATGTACGGCCCAACTCGATCACCGCGCTGATCGGGCCCTCGGGTTGCGGAAAGAGCACCGTCCTGCGCAGCTTCAACCGGATGAACGACCTGATCCCGACCGCCCGGGTGGAGGGCAAGGTCCTGTTCGATGGAGAGGACATCTACGGACCGAACGTCCAGCCGGTCGAGGTACGCCGCCGGATCGGTCTCGTCTTCCAGCGGCCGAACCCATTCCCGATGACGATCTACGAGAACATCGCCTACGGCCCGCGACGTCACGGCGTCAAGGACCGCGCGAAGCTCGACGAGCTGGTCGAGCGATGCCTTCGAAGCGCGGCCATCTGGGACGAGGTCAAGGACGACTATCGCAAGAAGTCCGCGCTGGCACTATCCGGAGGCCAGCAACAGCGTTTATGCATCGCGCGCACACTGGCGACGGACCCCGAGGTGATCCTCATGGACGAGCCATGCTCTGCGCTGGATCCCGTCGCGACGTTGCGGATCGAGCAACTCATGAGCGAGCTGCGCGAGAACTACACGATCGTCATCGTCACGCACAACATGCAGCAGGCATCGCGCGTGAGTGACGAGACGGCATTCTTCTCGCTCGGACAGGATCGCGCCGGATTCCTGGTGGAGATGGACCGCACCACGACGATCTTCACCAATCCCCGAGAGCGGCTCACCGAGGACTACGTGTCCGGGCGGTTCGGATGAGCGCCGAGGATCGGCCGAATGGGCCGGGCCCCCGCACCGGGTTCCCGAACGTCGACCGGGACGTCGACGCCCTCCTCGAGGCAGCCGATAGCCAGGCCGAGCTGCCGACCGGGCTCTCGAAGCGCGAGGCGCTTGATCTCCAGGAACAGGAGATCAAGGACGCGGTGCTGCGGATGGGCGCCCTCGTTGAAGAGGCGATCCGGCACGCCGCGCACGCGCTCGTCGCTCACGACGCGACACTCGCACTCGACGTCGTCAAGAGCGACACGCGCATCAACGACGCGCAGCGCGAGGTCTCGCGGCTGATCAGCGTCGCGATCGCGACCCAGGCACCGGTCGCGCGTGACCTGCGGTACCTCCTCACGCTCGACCACGTGACGTACGAGCTCGAGCGCATGGGCGACCACGCCGCGTCCGTGGCCAAGCAGGTGATCAAGCTCGCGCCGGAGCCCCCGCTGGCCGAGTACGTGAAGCTCCCAGACATGGCCGAGCTGGGGGCGCAGCTCGTCCACGGGGTCCTTCGGGCGCTCGTCGACGTCGACGCGGTCGCTGCCCGCGAGGCCGCGGTGATGGACGACGACATCGATCGCCTCTACCACGCGACCTTCGACGAGGTCGTCGAGCTGATGCGTCAGGATCCCGCCAACGTCGAGCGCGGGACGCGCATCGTCATCGCATCGCACTACCTCGAACGCATCGGCGACCGTTCCACGAACATCGCCGAGGACATCGTCTACCTGGTGACCGGCGACGTGGAGGACCTGAACCCGTGAGCGAGCCGATCCGGGTCCTGTTCGTGTGCACCGGCAACTCGGCGCGGAGCATCATGGCCGAGGCCCTCCTTCGCCGACATGGCAGCGACCGGTTCGAGGTCCACAGCGCCGGAACTGATCCGCGCGGCGTGAACCCGCTGACCCTGCGGGTACTGGCCGATGCGGGGATCGACGCCTCCTGGGCGCGTTCGAAGTCCGTCAACGAGTTCCTCGGGCAGCGCTTCGACTACGTCATCACCGTCTGCGACCAGGCGCGCCAGGTCTGTCCCGTCTTCCCGGGTGTTCACGAGTCGCTGCACTGGGGTTACGAGGATCCAGCCGAGGCGACGGGTACGGAAGAGGAACGCCTCCGGGTCTTCAAGCGAGTCTTCATCGCGATGGGCGAGCGGGTCCAGCAGTTCGCCGCCATCGCCAAGCGCGCCGCCGCCGAGAGCGCCGCCGCCTCCTGATGCTGCTCCACCTACTGCGGCACGCGGACGCCGGCGATCCCAACGCGTGGCAGGGCCCGGACGCGATCCGTCCGCTGAGCGCCAAGGGCCGGCGGCAGTCGAAGCGGCTCGGCGATCATCTCGCGGCGATCGGATTCGCGACCGACGCGATCGTCACGTCACCGAAGGTCCGCGCCGAGCAGACGGCCGATCTCGTCGGCGAGCGACTGGACGCGTCCGTCACCGTCGACGACCGCCTGGGAGGCGGTTTCGACCTCGAGACCCTCGACGAGCTCCTCACCGATGTTGGCGATCCGGAGCGGATCATCGTCGTCGGACACGATCCCGACTTCAGCGAGACGTTGTCAGCGTTGTGCGGCCCGCAGCTCGAGATGAAGAAGGGCGCATTCGCGCGCATCGAGGTCGAACGACCGTTGCGAGCCGGCCATGGCACGCTCCGCTGGCTCCTCCCGCCTGATGCGCTGAAGGACCGCTAGGCCGGGCCGGAACGAACTTCGACTCGTTGCGCTTCCGCCGTCGCGATGGCGGCCGGCACACCCGACGATCGCAGCAGGATCCCCAGGACCGCGGCGAGCACGATCGCTGCGCCAAGCCACTGGCCCGGTCCGAGCCGCTCGCCGAGGACCAGCGATCCGGCAGCGACGCCGACGATCGGGATGAGGTAGAACGAGCCGGCGGCGATCGAGGCCGGCACGCGACGCAAGGCGCCGAGGTACAGCCAGTACGCCGCTGCGTAATAGAGCACCCCCGAGGCGACCGCACTCGCGAGGGCGACGGCCGAGACGGCCGCGGGGAGCGGTGATCCACCGGCGACTACCGCGATCAGCACCAGGACGAGCGCTAGAGCGAACGCGTACGCCTGCTGGGCCAGCACGACCTGACCCGTCTCGCGGGCACCCGGGATGTACCGCCTCGTGATGACGGTGTAGGCCGCGCAACAGGCGACGCCGGCGAGGGCGAGGGTGACACCCACAGTCTCGGCACCGAACGACGCCGCGTCGTAGATGACGAGTGCGATCCCGATAACCGCAGCGATGGACAGCACGATCAGGGTCGCCGTCACCCGCTCGCGGAGGACGATCGCGGCGAGGAACATGATCATGATCGGCTCGAGAGCCCAGAGCAGCACCGAGACACTGGCCGTGATCGACACGAGGCCAAGGAGCCCGAGTGCGTAGGCGGCGCCCGGGTTGAGCAGACCGAGCCGGCCGAGCAGCGCCGGTCCGTCACCGCGGAGCGGTATCCCCTTCCAGCGCATCAGCCCGATCAGGACCGCCAGGCTCGACGCGAGCTGGATCGCCAGCAACGTGACCGGTGCGATCTCCGCCAGGGCCGCCTTGCTGACGACGGTGCCGGATCCCCAGCAGACGGCCGCACCGACGAGCGCCGCGAGGTCGCGCCGGTCGATCGACGCCGCCGAGCGAAGCACGATCGCTGTCTCGATCAGCAGCAGCCGGTGCCGCCGCAGCAACCCGATGTGGCGATCGGCAGCTCCTGGCGCGCGGACAGGTCGACGAACGGTCGGGCGTCGGCCGGCTTCGTGGCCTTCACGATCGCGCTGATCATCCCGTCCGCGACGTCGTGCGACGGCGTGATCGAGATGTCCGAGAATCCGACCATCTCGAGGCCCTGCCGGAATTCGCTGACGGACAGTGCCCCCGCGATGCACCCCGCGTACGAACCCCGATCCGCACGCTCATCGGGGGTAAGCCGATCCTCGGCGACGATGTCGGTGATCCCGATCCGACCACCCGGGCGCAGGACGCGGGCGATCTCACGGAACACCGCCGTCTTGTCGGCTGCCAGGTTGACGACGCAGTTGCTGATGACGACGTCGATCGACTCCGCAGGGAGCGGCAGGGCTTCGATCGTGCCCTTTAGGAATTCGACATTGGTCGCGCCGGCCTCCGCCGCGTTGCGCTGTGCCAGGGCCAGCATCTCGTCGGTCATGTCGACGCCGAATGCGCGACCCGTCGGCCCGACCCGTTTCGCGGAGAGGAGGACGTCGATCCCGCCGCCGGACCCGAGATCGAGCACGCGCTCGCCCGGATGGAGGTCGGCGACCGCGATCGGGTTGCCGCACCCGAGCGAGGCGAGTACCGCCGCATCGGGCAACTCGTCGCGTTCAAGCGCCGAATACAGCCCGGCGCCGATCGTCTCGGGGTCCGAGCAACAGGCGTCGCCATGGGATGCCCGGATGGCGGCCGCTGCGTAGTGGGCGCGAACGGCGTCCTTGATGGTCACTGCGGTCTCCCGGACGGTCTCGACGGTCATGAGGGGCTCCTTGCCATGCGTTGCCATATTGATACTTGTCTATATTGACATTTGTCAATATGCTGGATGTCATGAAACGGCAGACCGATCCCGACGTCCGACTCCTGCAGGCTGCCGCGGACCCCACAAGGCTTGCGATCCTTCGTCAGCTCAGCGAGTCACCCGAGGTCTGCGCGTGCGACTTCACCGCCTGCTGCGATGTCAGCCAGCCGACCGTCTCGCATCACCTCAAGGTCCTCCGCGAGGCTGGTTGGATCGTGGCGGAACGCCGTGGAGCCTGGGTGTGGTACTCGCTGCGCCCGGAGGCGGTGGCTCGGTTCAGGGAGCTCGCGGGTGGGCTCGGCTCGATCACGCTGCCGATGACCGCGGCAGGGCGCCGCCTGCCCGTGGTCCAGCAGCAGGCCTAGGTCAGTCGCCGACGACCGTCGGGTACGGCAACGCGACCGAATCCGAGGCGACGCGACTCCTGCCCTCGGCATCGAAACGGTCCAGACCGAGGTCCGACACGTCGATCAGGTCGGTCCGGCCCCGGAGCGTCAGGTCCGCCGCGACGCGCGCTACGCCCGGCCCCCACATCATCCCGTGCCCGGCGGCCGCCGCGACCCAGACACCCCCGATGACGGACCCGTCGGGGCGCGTGGCCGGTCCGAGGATCGGCAGATGGTCCGGCGTGTAGTCGATCGTCGCGGCCCAGATCTTGCGGAGACCGAGATCGCGTGTGATAGGGGCGAAACTCGCTAGCCGTTCTCGATAGCGCTCATACGCGGCCCAGTCGATCTCGCGCGCCTCGCCGGGCTGTTCGTCCGGATCGCTCCAGCCGAAGAGCAGGCCGTCCTCCTCGAGTCGCCAGTAGAGCCCAGCCCCGATGTCGAACACCATCGGCATCCGCTCGACGGCGAACGCCTCATGGGGTTCGAGGACGGCCACGGTGTGCCTCGCCGCCCCGACCGGGATGCGCAGCCCGCAGCGCGCGCCGATCGCCCGGAGGGAGGGCCCACCGGTGAGCAATACACGGTCCGTTTCGATGTGACCGGCCGTCGTCTCGACCCCCGTCACGCGTCCGGCGCCGTCCGTGCGGAGACCGGTGAACGCCGTGCGTTCGCGCAACTCGACGTGCGCTGCCTGCATCGCGAGCGAGTACGCGCGTACGTTGCGGGGTGGGTCGATGTGACCGTCGCCGTCGCGATAGCTGCCGCCTCGATGACCGTCCGGCGCAAGGGTGCCCACCAGCGCGGCGGCCTCGTCAGCAGTGAGCCACCGGACGTCCGTCAAGCCGGCGCCTTGCTGCATCGCGACACGCTCGTGGCCGGCCCGCTCGTCGTCCTCGGTCACAGCCAGGATCAGGTAGCCGAGCTCGCGGAAGCCCGAATCGGTGCCGTACGTCGCCGCCTGACGTTCGTAGAAGTCGATCGACCAGCGCCCGAGCGCGACGGTCGCCGGCGTGCCGCCCTGCGCTCGAACGACGCCTGCCGCGCGCGAGGACGCACCCATCCCCGCGAGACCGCGTTCGAGGACGACCACGCGGCCGACGCCGTCCTCCGCTGCGAAGACCGACGCCCATCCACCGATGGTGCCAGCACCGATCACCACCAGATCTGCGCGATCCGCCATCCGCGTCACTCCTCGCTCAGCCGTCGAGCGCCGCGGCTTCGACGCACGCGGCGATCACGCCGACGTTCCGCAATCGACCGAACGTGTCACGCCGGCGGACCGTCCAGGCGGCGACCTCCAGACCGGCAGCGTGGACAGCGGCGACGGACGCAGGATCGATCGCGTGGAATTCGAGCGAGATCGCCGCGCAGCCCAGATCCGAGGCGGTGCGGATGGTATCTGCCGACACATGACGCGCGTTCAGCCAACGCGGCCACGCCGGCGCGAGCCGACCGACCCGCTGCAGCGTCTCGGGCAGGAACGACGATATGACGCCATTCACGAGCGTGGGTCCGCGGCCGGCCGCGAGGACCTCGACCACGGCTCGGTCGTGGAGTCCCTTGAGATCGACGTCGATCGTGGATCGATGCGGGATGATCGCGAGGGCATCGGCAAGAGAGGCGATCCCGACTTCCTCGAGCTCGCGTGCGGTCATCTCGTCGATCCGCCCGGGCCGACCGTAGGCGCGCTCCAGCGTCTCGTCATGCGACAGCACGGGGACACCGTCGCCCGAGATCCGGACGTCGAACTCGACGCCATCGCAGCCCGGAACGGCGACCGCCGCGGCGAGCGCCGCGATGCTGTTCTCCGGCCCGTGACGCCAATCGCCGCGGTGTGCCAGTCGAAGCACCGGTCAGCCGATCTCGAGGTGGGCGCTGATCCCGAGATGGTCGCTCGGGTACAGGGTCGGGTCGTCGGCGGCCGGCCGGTCGAAGATGAGACGAGCATCGGTCGCCCGGATGGCGCCACGGATCCAGATGTAGTCGAGGCATTCCGGGATACCGTCGGTATCCATGGCCGGGGCCTGTAGGCCGCTCGGCCACGTGACATCGGGATCCTCCCCGTGGACCGCCGCGTAGACCGATCTGAAGCCCGCCGCCTCCATCCGTCGATACGTCGGCTCGCCCGGGTCCGCGTTGAAGTCACCCATCACCATCATGCCCGTCGCGGCCGGTGCAGCCTCCAGCCATTCGACGAGCCGGGCCGTCTGCTCATCGCGAGCCGCGTCCTCCGCGCCCACGTGGTGCAGATGCGTGGCGACGGCCGCCACCGATCCGCCCGACGGCAGATCGAGGATCACGCGATGAGCCGCCCGGTTCAGGCCGAGGTCGAGACGGTCGACGTCCCGTGCCTCGAGCGGCTGACGGATCACGAGGCTGTTGCCGTACTCGGGCCGACCTGCCCAGCCCCGCACGGAGGTGTACTGCCCCTCCCCTGCTGCGCCGATCAGCCGATCCTGCTGCATCACGAAGACGACTTCCTGGAGAGCCAGCACGTCGGGCTGGAGGGCGGCCATGTCGGCGAGCAAGAGCGGTAGCCGTTCCGGCCAGCGGTCGGCGAGATTGAGGATGTTGATCGTCGCCACGTGCAGGCGATCGCGGCTCACGTCGGTCATCCCGGCGCCGTCGCCGCTGGCCGGTCCGCTGCCGGCAGCGCGAACGCGAACGTCGAGCCGACCCCCTCGCGGGACTCCACCCAGATCCGGCCCCCGTGCTGCTCGACGACGTGACGGGCGATGGCGAGGCCGAGGCCCGTGCCGCCGCCGGCTTCCGCTCGGAGTCGCGCCCGGTCGACCTTGTAGAACCGCTCGAAGACGCGGTCGCGCGCCGCTCGAGGGATGCCGATGCCGTGATCCTCGACCGAGGTCACGACCTGACCGTCGGAGGCCGTCGTCCGGATCGTGATCTCGCCCCCGTCCGGGCTGAACTTCACCGCGTTGTGGACGAGGTTGACGACGACCTGCCCGAGACGGGTTGCATCGCCGCGCACAGGCGGTAGTCCCGGAGGTGTCTCGAACAGGAATGTCACTCCCTGTCGCTCCCCGAAGAGCCGGAGGCGCTCGGCGGAATCGGCGGCGAGACGGCTCATATCGACCCCGTCGGCCATCTGGAGCGTGCCGCCGCTCTCGATGCGACTCAGATCCAGCAGCTCGTTGACCATCTGGACGAGGTGACCCGTCTCGACTTCGATCTTTGCGATGCGGTCGCGCATCTTGGACGGGATCGTGTCCCCGACGCCTTCTGCCTCGCGCTGGAGCGTCTCAGCAAGCAGGCTCACGGTCGTGAGCGGCGTGCGGAGCTCATGCGACAGGTTGTCGATGAATTCGGTGCGGATGCGCTGCAGCCGGCGGAGCTCGGAGACATCCTCGAGGACCAGCCAGAGGCTGCTGTCGGTCGGCGTCGGTCGAGCGCGCACGGTGACGACGGTGCCGTCCGCACCGGCGGGCCGTAGTTCGACCGTCGTCGCCCCGGTCGAGCCGTTGCGCGTGCGGGTCGCCAGCGCCTCGACCGCGGGGTCCATGAAGGCTTCCATCAGGGTCCGACCCGGAAGCGCGCCCGGTTCATGCCCGAGCAGCAGATGCGCCCGCCGATCGGCCTCCGTCACACGGTTCGAGGCGTCCACCCGGACGACGCCCTCATCGAGGGCGTCCAGCAGCGCGCCGCGCTCAGCATCACGTTCCGCGAGCGTTCGGGACTGGGCGGCGACTTCGTCACGCAGCCCCTGGATGACCGACCTCGCCTCGTCGATCGTACGTCCGCGGCGGGCCCACGCGACACCTGCGACGACGGTCGTCACGGCCAGCAGACTCGCGATGACGGCGGCGGGATCCACTCGGCGAGCATCGCATACCGACGGCTTCCCGGCTGGTCGCTCAACGGCGCTGCGGACCCGTCGTCCAGGCCGCGGGGCGGTCGATGAGTCCGCCGAGCCATGGACCGGCGTGCCGTTCGAACGCGCGCGTCGGGAACGCATGGCGAAGGACGAGCAGGTGGGCGATCCTGGCGGCCGCTCGCCGCGCGGCGGTGACGATGCGGATGCCGGTCGTCCCCGTCGCGACGAGCGCCGCATCGACGGCCTCGATGGCATCGGTCGCCGCAAGCTCGCTCGAGACACGCAGGGCGTCGTCCTCCTCGGGTGACGTCGCGTCGGGCCACGGGGCGTCGCCCAGCCGCTCGAGCGTGCCGGAGGCGGCCAGCTGACGCAGCTCCTCGGCGTCGAGCCCGCGCAGACGCTCCAGGAGCGTGGCGACGGCGGCCGTAGCCGGCCCGTAGCGCGGCTGGCCCACGGCAGAGTCCCAACCCCGCGTGAGGCGTTCACGCGCCCAGATCGAAGCGGGGTCACCCAGGATCTCGTCGAGTGTGTCCGAGAGCAGGATGTCGGCGAGGCGACCGACGACCGCGTCCCGGATCGGCGTCGAACGGCGGGCGGCCGATGGCAGGTTGGCGATCGCGGCGCGTTCGGCCTCGTCCAACTGCTGCTCGAGGTCGGGCGGAACGATCTGACGCAGCGTGGCGAGGAAGGCGATCGGGGCAGGTTCGGCGAGGGCGAGTCGATCGAACTCGTCTCGAGTGAGCCGACCCACGCGCTCGACCACCGAGGCGACCAGCTCGGCGGTCGTCGGAGGGCGACGGACCGGCCGGCGGACAGGTGCTCCCCAGTCCGGCCCGGCACGAGGCGGTCGACCGGCGCGGACACCAGTCGTTCGCTCGCGGTCGTACCGGCGCCGGAGGTCCGGATCGCTGAGCCAGTCGTGCGCGACGTTGATCCGTTTCGCGAGCTCGAGCGCCTCTGGGCCGGCCACGTCGGGGTGATGCCGGCGCAGTAGGGCGCGCCAAGCCAGCTCGATGGCTTCGGGGCTCGCGTCCCGTGGCACCCCGAGGCGCGCGTACAGATCGTCGCTCGGCAGCGGTTGACGGGTGGGCATCGGTGACGGAGAGGGTACTGGTGCGCCAGCACCCGGTCGCTATCCTGCAGGTCCGGCGCCTGCGCGATCGTCCAGCGGCCGTGGTCGGGAGGGGTGACCGATGAGCTTCATGAAGCGAGCCCAGGAGGCTGCGGCGGAGATCGCGGCGCGGGCGAACCAGACCGCGAACGACCCCGCGACGCAGGAACAGATCTCCAGGAGCGCTCGGGAGGCGCTCGGCGTCGCTCGGCGCGGGATGACCACCGTGGTCGAGAAGATCGACCCGACCACGCTCGCCGAGCTGATCGTCCGCGCCACCGCCCTCCAGGAGATGACGAACCGTGCGCTGCGCGAAAGGTCGTCGCCCTACCGGATCGCCGAGATCTCCATCTCCGCGTCGATCCCGCCGTCGGTGAGCTTCTCGATCGGCCGGATCGGCGACGACGTGGAAGAGGTCGTGGGTCGGCTCCATTCCTCGGCCGAGCTCGTGCAACAGGCCGACGCCGCGGAGCTCGTGCTGGCCCTCGATGGAACGACCGTGGATGAGTCCGCGGTCCCTGCGGCGGGCGTGGTCGCCGAAGGCGACGCGATGCCGCCGAGCTCGATCTCGGCCGGCTAGGGACGCCTAGGCGACGGCTTCCCGGTCCTCGAAGCCTTCGACCAGGAGCCGCTCGACCTCCTCGACCGGACGAGTCGCCCGTTCGCCGGTGGCGCGCTCCGTGACCTCGATCCCACCCGCCGCCAGCGAGCGCGGCGACACCGTCAGGATCCAGGGCATGCCGAGCAACTCGGCGTCGGTGAACTTGACGCCCGGCGACTCGTCACGGTCGTCCCACAGGATCTCGTTGCGGTCGCCCGCTTCCGCCGCCAGGCCATGCAGCCGCTCCGCGATCTCATCGACCTTGGGCTCCTTCGCCCCACCGATCGACACCAGATGGGCGGCGTACGGCGCCACCTCGGCCGGCCAGGCGATGCCCTTCTCGTCGTGATGGGCCTCGACGATGCACGCGACGTTCCGCCCGAGCCCGATCCCGTAGGACCCCATCACGATCGGGTGGCGCTCGCCGTCCTCGCCCAGGTACATCGACCCGAAGGCGTTCGTGAAGTCGGTGCCCAGCTTGAAGATGTTCCCGACCTCGATCCCCCGACGGAGCTTCACCGGCGCTCCGCAGTTGACGCAGGCGTCGCCCTCGCGCGCATTCGTGATGTCCGTGACCAGGTCTGGCGTGTAGTCACGCGGGACGTTGACGTTGAGGATGTGCCAACCGGGCCGATTGGCGCCCGCGACGAGGTTCGGCGACCGGGTCACCAGCTCGTCGACGACCACGACCGAGTCACGCGCGCCGATCGGGGAGCCGTAGCCGGCCTCCATCCCGCGAGCCTTGATCTCGTCGATCGTCGCAGGCCGGAGTCCGCCGATCGCCTTGACGGCGTTCACGAGCTTGGTCTCGTTGACGTCGTAGTCGCCGCGCACGATCGCGACGACGAACCGCCCGTCGCCGGTCATGAAGAACGCGGCCTTGGCGGTCTTCGTCTTCGAGATGTCGAGGAAGGCCGCGAGCGCGTCGATCGTCGTCGCGTCCGGCGTCTCGACGTCCTCCATCGGGCGGAGCTCCTCGGCCTCAGGTGAGGGCTTCTGGACCTCGGCGATCTGCTGGTTGTCCGCGTAGCCGCAGCTGTCGCAGAGGACGAGGGTGTCCTCGCCGAACTCGTTCACGACCATGAACTCGTGGGCGCCTGCCCCGCCCATGATCCCGACGTCGGAGCGGACCATGATCGCGTCGAGCCCCAGCCGGTCGAAGATCCGGACGTACGCGCCGCGGTACCTCTCGTAGCTGACGTCGAGCCCCGCGAAGTCACGGTCGCAGCTGTACGCGTCCTTCATGACGAACTCGCGGACGCGGATAAGGCCGCCACGGGCGCGAGGCTCGTCGCGGAACTTGGTCTGGAAGTGGTAGAGCTGCATCGGCAGCTGGCGATAACTCTGGACGATGTCGCGGAGCAGGATCGCGATGACTTCCTCGTGGGTCATCGCGAGGACCATCTCGCGCTCGCCGCGATCCTTGAACCGCACGAGCTCCGGCCCGATCTTGAAGTACCGGCCGCTGTCCTTCCACACCTCAGCGGGATGGACGACCGGCATCTCCATCTCCTGGCAGCCGATCGCGTCCATCTCCTCGCGGATGACTTGCTCGACGCGCTTGTTGACGCGATAGCCGAGCGGTAGGAGCGAGTAGATCCCCGATCCGAGCGGCCGGACGTAGCCGGCGCGGAGGAGCAGGCGATGGGACGGCATCTCGGCGTCGGCCGGGTCGTCGCGAAGCGTCGTGAAGAACAGGTGGGACAGACGCATGGAGCGGTAAGGATAGCCGCGACCACCCCGCTGTGATGACGCCTGTGTCACCGGGGCTCAAACCCCTTGCGGGGGCCCGTTACCATCCGGCGACAGTCTGCCGGTGGAGAGGTCAACCTTTTGGTCGACGGCGCCCTGTTCTCACTCCTCGTCGTCATCGTCCTTGCTGTCGTCTTCGACTACATCAACGGATTCCACGACACCGCGAACGCGATCGCGACGTCGGTCGCCACGCGCGCACTCCACCCGCGCCACGCGATCCTCATGGCCACGTTCTTCAACTTCGTCGGAGCCTTCGCGGGGACCGCGGTCGCCAAGACGATCGGGGCCGGGCTGGTCGATGAGACGACGACGACGCAGGCGGTGGTGGCGGCGGCCTTGATCGGTGCGATCACCTGGAACCTCATCACGTGGTGGTTCGGGCTGCCGTCGTCGAGCTCCCACGCGCTCATCGGCGGTCTCCTCGGCGCGACGATCGTCGCTGCCGGCGTCGGTGCCCTCAAGCTCGACGGGATCTACAACAAGGTCGTCGTGCCGATGATCAGCTCACCGGTCATCGGGTTCGTCGGGGCGTTCCTGCTGATGCTCGCGATCTACTGGATCTTCCGGAACGCGAAGCGCAAGCCGATGGCGCGCATCTTCCGGCGCCTGCAGGTCATCTCGGCCGGGTACATGGCGTTCAGCCACGGCTCCAACGACGCCCAGAAGACGATGGGCATCATCACGCTGGCGCTCTTCGCGGCGGGGGCCATCCCATCGATCGAAGTGCCGTTCTGGGTGATCGTCATCTCAGCGTCCGCGATCTCCCTGGGGACCGCGGTCGGTGGCTGGCGGATCATGCACACGATGGGTCATCGGGTCGTCGAACTGGAGCCGGTCCACGGGTTCGCCGCCGAGACGACCGCGGCGACCGTCATCCTCGGGGCCGCGCATCTTGGCATGCCGGTCTCGACGACCCACGTGATCTCGAGCGCCATCATGGGTGTCGGGTCCGCCCGAGGCCCGAAGGGCGTCCGCTGGGGAGTCGCCCGGCGCATCCTCCTCGCCTGGGTCATCACGATCCCGGCGGCCGCGATCGTCGCCGCCGGGGCATGGTTCATCCTCAACGCGATCGGCTTCGGCTGAGGAAAGGAGTCGTTCGATGTCGTTCCGCCTGCTTCCCAAGGACGTCAAGTTCTTCGATCTCTTCGTGGAGGATGGTGAGAACCTCCAGGCGGCCGCGGTCGCGCTCCGCGACATGCTCGACCACTTCGACGATCTGGACCGGCGCATCGCGGAGATCCAGGCCCTGGAGAAGCGCGGCGACGAGATCGACCGCGAGCTCAATCAGCGGCTCGAGGATGCCTTCATCACGCCGTTCGACCGTGAGGACATCCACGACCTCACGATCCAGCTCGACGACGTCGTCGACGGCATCCAGGCCGTCGCCGAAACGATGATGATCTACGGCGTCGAGCGCCCGACCGAGGAGGCGCGCCAGCTCGCCGGCATCCTCGCGGATCAGTCGGATGCCCTGCTGTCGGCCCTACGAAAGCTCGATGGGCTCAAGGACCTCGACGCCGACCTGACCCGCGTCCACGTCCTCGAGCACGAAGCGGACACCCTGTCGCGCGCCGCGGTCGCGCGCTTGTTCCGGGACGGCCTCGACCCGCTCGAGGTGATCAAGTGGCGTGACCTCTATCGCGAGCTCGAGAATGCCATCGACGCAGCCGAGGACACGGCAGAGGCGATCGAGCGGATGTTCCAGAAGGCGACCTGACCGGTCGCCGGGCGAGAAGGTCGAGTCGGGGGCGGGCGCTAGCCGACGAGGGCCGGCCACGACGGCGCAGTCGCGTCGTCGAAGAGCTCGAGCCAGCGGAGCGCGTAGGCGACCCTGATCGCGCTTTCCTGCGAGGGATGCGGACCGGTGTCCGCCGGGCGGAAGACGTCGCGTTCATAGCCCGCGACCAAGCCGTCGCGCGTGCGAAGCCGCGCCAGCGTTCGACGGTGGCGTTCCACCTCGACGCCGAACGCCGGCTGGGACCACGATCTGGGCCAGCGCGAACGATCACGCAGGATCCGACCGAGCCGAAGCGCGTCGAGCGCGAGCGCGCGCGTCACGTCGAGTGCGTCATCGGCAGCGGTGGCGCGCCGGACGGATTGCATGCAGGTACACCTCGATGAACCCCCTCGCGGTTCGACCAAGGCGCCGAAATCGGCACATGCTTCGGCGGGCCGACCAGCAGCATACAGAGGTGGTGCAAGTAGGCACCACTTTTATGGGGGGCGCAGTTGCCCCGGCGGCGGCCGCTAGATCAGCAGCGCTTGCCAGGACGGCCCGGTCGCACCGTCGCGCAGCTCCAGCCAGCGCAGCGCGTACGCGAGCCGGGTGGGGCTCGGGTCGGCCGGATCGGAGCGCGTCAGGGCGAGATGGAATGCCTCGCGGCCGTACGACGTGGCAAGGGACTGACGGCTGCGCACGGGAGCGAGATGGCGGCGGATCTGCTCGACCTCGGCCGCGAAGCCCGGCTGCCCCCATCGCTCTGGGCGGCGCGATGGGTCGCGCAGGAGTCGCGTCACACGGAGAGCATCCAGCGCCAGCGCCCGAGCGGGCGCCGGCACGGATGCCTGGAGGGTAGGAGCACCCGGCGAGAGGAGGACGCCGGGTCCCTGCGCGTGCATACCGTCGTCGATCCTGCCGTGACGTACGAAGCCGACGGGGTGCGCCGTCGCGCGCTGCGTGGTCTCGGGCTGTCGATCTCGGATCGGCATGAGCAGAGGTTCGGTCCTGCGTATGAACGCGCCATCAGCGGGCGGTCAACGTTGACGGGCGATCCGTGGGGCGCTTGTCGGGTCGCCGTCCAGCGCCTCAGGTCGGCCGCCGGAAGACGTAGCCGACGCCACGGACCGTGTGGATGAACGCCGGCTGGCCCGGGTCTTCCTCGATCTGGCTGCGAAGCCAGTGGACGTGCACGTCGACCGTACGCGTCTCGCCGGCATAGTCGTACCCCCAGACCTTCTCGAGCAGCTGGTCGCGGGTGAACACCTGTCCGGGGTTCCGGATCAGGAACGCGAGGAGCTCAAAGGCTTTGGGCTTGATCGGAAGGACCTCGCCATCTCGCAGGAGGCGATGGCCGCCGAGGTCCGCCTGCACCCGACCCAGATCGACGATCTGTGGCGGAGCGCCGGTAGCGACCGCGGCTTCGGAGCGACGGAACAGGGCTCGGATGCGGGCCGTCAGCTCGCGCAGCGAGAAGGGCTTCGTGACGTAGTCGTCGGCGCCGAGCTCGAGGCCGACGACCTTGTCGAGCTCCGAGTCCTTCGCCGTCAGCATCACGATCGGTACGCCGGATTCGGCGCGGATGATGCGCGTGACCTCGATGCCGGAGAGCTCCGGGAGCATCAGGTCGAGGAGAACGAGGTCGGGACGCTCCGCCCGGAACCGCGTCAGGGCCTCGCGCCCGTCCGCCGCCGGGATGGCCCGGAATCCCTCCGATTCGAGCGCGTCGACGATCGTCTCGCGCAACGTCGGTTCGTCTTCGACGACCAGGATCGTTCTTGCCATCCACGAGCGAGCATATCGGGCTGTGTTAACGACTCGCTAAAGGGACGTCAACGCGCGATGTGACTCGGAGACCCAACCTGCGGCCCGCGGCCGGCATCCGTCTCGTAGAGCGCCGGCCAGATCAGCCCGGTGCCGGCCGCCGTGGAGGCACGCGCGAGACATGGATGACGTGCAGAGGATCGGACGCGTCGGGGCCGCACTCACCCTGACGCTCGTCGCGTTGGCCGGGTGCGCATCATCAAGCGGAGGCACGCCCGCGCAAGCGAGCCCTGCGGCGTCGGTCGCAGCCTCGCCACTGCCGGCCGTGGCGTCAGCACCGGCCAGCGCTGACGCGTCCCCGGATACATCGGTCTGGGCCATGGACGGGCATGGGCTCAGCGCAACGCTGCCGGCGGGCTGGACAGCGGGTGCGACCGGTATCGCGAGGAACGAAGACCAGCCTGGAGAGATCGGGATAGGGCTCTCGGAGCCGGTGACACACGTCTACGCCGATGCGTGCCGATCCGAGGGGAGACTCGAACCCGTCGGTAGCAGTGCGGATGACCTCGTGAAGGCCCTTGATGCCCAAGCGTCGACCGACGCCACCGTGTCGTCCCCGTCACTGAACGGGCTGGCATGGAAGCGTGTCGATCTGGCACAGGCCCCCGGTCTCGACCGCGCGACGTGCCGTCATGGCGCAGGTGGTCCGTTGCAGATCTGGGCCGACTCGGAGGAGAACGGCTACTACGCGCTCGCGCCCGACACGATAGGGACCGTGCTGACCACCGAGGTGGACGGCGACCGCGTCGTGGTCGTATCCACTATCGACGGTAGGGCGACGTCCGCCGATCGAGCTGCGCTCGAAGACGTCATCGCGTCGCTGAACGTCGTCGGATAGGCTCGGGCCATCGATGGCCGGCCCGCAAGGAAGCGAGAGCTAGAAGCGTCGGCGCCCGGGGGTCACCGCGGCAGCGACGACCGCCGTCTTGGCGATCGGCGCGGGTCCCGGCTTCGAAACTGCGGCGCCGACGACTGCCGCCTTGGCGACCGGCGCGGGTCCCGGCCTCGAGACTGCGGCGCCGACGACGGCTGCCCTGCCCAGGCGTGATGCGCGTAGCGGCATGTCAGACTCCTCCGGCTGCGGCGGCTGCCTCGTCGGCTTCCACGGCCGCGATGATGGCTTGGACCGGGATCCGGCCCTGGGTCACGAGTTGTCCGCCAGCGTGGCGAACCGCCGATGCGAAGCCCGCGGCCCAGAGATTCTCGAAGACAAGGACAGCGCCGAGACTGCCCGGCTGCATCGTGCTACCGAACGCCTCGACGTCTTCCTCAGCGAGCGTCTCCGCGAGCTCGGTCTCCAGGCGGGCGAACTCCCCCATGTCCTCGAGATCACCGAGCTCTTGGGCCATGACCGTTCCGTCGTCCCCCTTGCCGATGATGACGAGGTCCATCACACGGATGATGCCCGAGTCATGCAGCTTCAGAAGCTGCTCGGCCGCCTCGCCGGTGAAGTTCTGCTGGCCTGGGGGAAACTCGACCACAAGGTAGTCGACTGGACCCAGTTCATCGATGGTTCGATCGCTCATCGCACCCCTCGGCTCATGTGTGTCGGATTTCGATCTCGCAGCTCGCCGGTCGTGCCTCGCTGCGCGATCTCCTGATGAGCCTCCAGACCACATCCTCGGATATGGCGATCCCTCCACAAGGTGGGAGGCAACCGAATAAGGGGCTTCGATCAGCGCTTCCGACTAGACGCTGGCGGTCGCCCGTCGCTCGCGCGACCTTGACCAGGTCACGTCGAGGATCGCGCTCGCGATGACGATCCCGACGAGGGTCGCGATCGACGCCGGCTCCTTGATGAGCGTCGTCAACGCGAACGTGACCAGCGTGATGACCGTGGTCGCGACTGCCGCCAGCAGGATCACGAGGTTCGCGCCGGTGTCGGCCCTGATCCGCAGATGTCCGAAGCTGACGAGTCCGAAGATCATCAGCGCCACGGCACTCCCGATCGACGCGATCGCAGACAGGTCGAAGAAGAGGACCATCACGATGACTGCCACAGCGACGACAAAAAGCCCTGTCGGCACGGGCCCGACGCGTCCGGACATGCCCGTCGGCCATTGGCCGGTCGACGTGAGATGCTCGGTCAGGCCGGCTGCCGGATACAACCCGGCGTTCGTCGCTCCGGACGTCGCGAACAGCGCGGTGATGAGCATCAGCCAGTAGCCAAGATCACCGAGGATCGGTTGGGCCGCCACCGCGATCGCAGTGGGCCCTGCCGCGATGACCTTTTCCACGCCGAGCGTACCGAGGACTCCCAGCGACACGGCGATGTAGATGACGGCCGCGAGCCCGATCGCGATCGTCATCGCGCGCGGGAGCTGGCGCGATGGATCCTTCAGGTCCTTCGCGGTGAACGTGACGACGCCGAACCCCAGGAACGCGAAGAACGTCAGGGCCACACCCGACACGATGTCGCGAGCGCTCGGGTAGGTGGATGGGGCGATCAACGCGGGATCGATAGCCGAGATCGTGACGATCGCGAAGAACGCAAGGATGCCGATCACGACGAAGACGATCAGGCTCTGGACCTTCGCGACGAGCGTCGAGCCGGCGACATTGAGACCGGTCATGACGACGACGAGGGCTACCGCGAGCCCCTTGACCCAGACCGGATCGCCACCGGCGATGGCATCGCTGGCGTAGCTGCCGAAGGAGACCGCCACCATGGCGGTGACGATGATGTTCGCCGCGTACGTGAGCCAGGCGACGATCGTGGCCACATGGCCGATGCCGTACCCCTTGTTGACGTACTCGAGCAGGCCACCCGCCGTCGGATA
>DATNFQ010000001.1:0-15488 GCA_035606295.1 Patescibacteria group bacterium | reverse complement strand
ACCGCGAAGCGGCGCCCGCGTGGCATCCGCCTGTCCGAGATGGAGGCCGGCACGAACGGCACGGTCTATCGGATCACCGAGGAGGCTGAGGAGGATGCGGGCTTGTTGTCCTACCTCGAGGCGCGTGCACTCAAGCCTGGGGCGCCGGTGACGATCCTGGCGCGATCCGAGTCACTCGATTCGCTGACGCTCGACGGACCCCGCGGCCGCGCGACCCTGGGCCTGCGGCCGGCGGCGCTCATCCGCGTGCTGCCCGGCGAGGCGGACCCGAGTCTCTTCCACACCGTCCCCGAGCGATGACGAGCCGGGTCCGCATCGCCCCGAGCCCGACCGGTCCACTGCACATCGGGACGGCGCGTACGGCGCTCTACAACTTCCTGCACGCCCATCACGTCGAGGGCACGTTCATCCTGCGCCTCGAGGACACCGACCGTGTCCGAAGCACCGTGGAGTTCGAGAAGGACATCCTCGACGGACTCCACTGGCTCGGTCTCGACTGGGACGAGGGTCCCGAGGTCGCCGGCGAGCCTGCTCGCGGCCCACACGCCCCGTATCGTCAGATGGAGCGGCTGCCGTTGTATGCGGCGGCCTCGCAGCGCTTGCTCGCCGACGACATGGCCTATCCCTGCTACTGCACGCCCGAAGAGCTCGAGGCGGACCGCAAGGCGCAGGAGGCGGCCAAGCAGCCGCCGCGCTACGTCGGTCGATGCGCCAACCTGACCGTGGATGAGCGCCGGGCGCGCGAGGCGGAGGGACGGCGCGGTGCGCTGCGGTTCCGGGTCGGGGAGGGGACGGTCGTCTTCGACGACCTGATCCGGGGGCGGGTCGAGATCGATGTCGCGAATCTCGGCGGTGACTTCGTCATCGTCCGAGCGGACGGGACACCGCTGTACCACTTCACCGTGGTCGTCGACGACGCGGCGATGGAGGTCACCGACGTCATCCGCGGTGAGGACCACCTTTCGAATACGCCCAAGCACATCCTGCTGTTCCGGGCTCTCGGCTACGACGTGCCCCGGTTCGCCCACCTGCCGCTGATCCTGAATCCCGACCGGACCAAGATGAGCAAGCGCAAGAGCCAGACCGCGATCGATGACTACATCGCGCAGGGCTTCATCAAGGAGGCGCTCGTCAACTACCTCGCGCTGCTCGGCTGGTCGACCGGCACCGAGGAGGAGATCCTCTCGCTCGACGAGCTCGTCGAGCGGTTCGACATCGCCGAGGTCCACAAGGGCGGCGCGGTGTTCGACCGCGAGCGACTCGAGTGGCTCAACGGTCAGTGGATCCGCCGGCTCGAGCCGGACGACCTCATCGACCGGCTCCGCCCGTTCGTCGAGGCGGAGCTCGCGGCAGGGCGGATCGAGCGGATGCCGGCCGACGACGAGCTGCGCGCCCTGCTGCCGGTCATCCAGGAGCGCCTTCCGACGCTCGGTGCGGTCGGCGACCTCGTCGGGTTCCTGTGGGTGGGTCAGGTCGACGTCGACCCATCCACGCTCGTGCCGAAGCGCTGGGACGCGGCCACGACTCGGGCCGGTCTGACCGCCGCCCGGGACACCATCGAGGCGGTCGGCGACGTGTCCTTCGAGGCCGATGAGCTCGAGCCTCCGCTGCGCGCCCTCGCCGACGAGCGCGGCTGGAAGGCGGGTGACCTGTTCATGGCGATCCGCGTGGCCGTCACCGGTCGGACCGCCACGCCACCCTTGTTCGACACGCTCGTAGCTCTCGGCAGGGAGCGTGTCCTCGCACGCATCGACCGCGCCCTGGAGGTGCTGCCGGCATGACCCTTGACGACGTCCAGGCCTGGCTCGACCGCTACATCGCGGCCTGGGCCGCGTACGACGCCGACGCGATCGGCGATCTGTTCAGTGAGCACGCGCTTTACAGATATCACCCATCAGATGAAGGGTTCGTCGGGCGGGACGCCATCGTCCGCGCGTGGACGGAGCCGACCGGCGACGCGGGCAGCCGGGACGAGCCCGGGACGTGGGAGGCGCACTACGAACCCTTCGTGGTGAACGGCGATCGGGCCGTGGCGGTCGGCTACAGCCGGTACTTCGACGACGCGACCCAGACCACGGTGCGGAACACCTACGACAACGCGTATCTGCTCGAGTTCGACGACGACGGGCGCTGCCGGTCGTTCATCGAGTTCTTCGTCGAGCGACCCGAGGACCGCCGCTAGCGTTGTGCTGGGGCGGTCAGGCGATCGGGATCTCGCCGAAGATGCGCGTCCCCATCCCCGGTCGCGAATCGATCAACAGCCGGCCGCGCATCACCGCGAGACGGTCCGTGAGGTTCGTCAGACCCTCGCCGCGTTCGACCCTTGCCGGGTCGAAACCGCGACCGGAGTCCTCCACCTCGAACGTGACGTTATCCGAGGCCCGGCGAAGCCGGATCCGTGCCACAGCATTCGGGCCGGCGTGCTTGATGACGTTCTGGAGTGCCTCCAGGCAGCAGTAGTAGACGCTCTGCTCGATCTGCGGATCCAGCCGACCGAATCCGACGGCCTCGATCCTGACCGGCACGGGCGACGTCGACGCGGCCGAGCGCAGACACGACGGGACGCCGAACCGGGCCAGCAGCTCGGGCGAGCCAGCCCTCGTCACCGATCGGATGTCGGCCAGGGCGGCGTCGAGCTCCTGCCCGAGTTGTTCGAGCCGATCCCGTTCGTCGGCTGATGCCGCCGCGCTCGCCAGCAGCCCAAGGCGGATACGGACGCTGATCAGCCGCTGCTGCGCGCTGTCGTGGAGGTCACGTTGGACCCGCAGCCGTTCGCGATCACTCGCGTCGAGGAGGCGGACCCGTGTTTGCTGCAGCTCCCGGTCGAGCGACCTTCGCTCCACATACCAGAGGCTTCCCAGCCACACCCCGGCAGCCGCGAGCATCAGGATGATCTCCGGTCTGGCGTGGTGGATGGCGACAAGGGCGATGAAGCCCACGATCGTCGCCACGAGCGCGACGAATACGAGCAGTGTTCGTGCGGTCCGCAGTGACCGCGCATTTCCCACCGCACCGATCCCAGGCGTCACCTGATCGGCGCGGACCCCCCCACGACCCGATAGGTACATCGCGTCCCCTCAGATTGTCCCGGTACGTCGAGCCGGAGACGCGCTACTCCTGCGCTCTCCGAGGGCGTTTCCTCCTCAGCCCTCATCGAGCTTCGACGGACCCGAGTGTGGTTGCGCAGTCACCTACTGTCAACCGACGGTGGTGTCCGCCGGTGCCTCGGTGAGAATGTGCGGTCCGGGGACGCCTAGGCATCGTGGGGCTGACACGACCTTCCTATGTGCGGATCGCGTCGACGCGCAGGTTTCGTCGCTCCCGCGGTAAGGTGGCACGCACGAACAAACCCATGGACCTCGGAGGGGAATTGGCCGTCGCACGCAATCGGAAGTCGGAACCGATCGGAAGCGTCATCCGGCGCGCCCGGGCGAGCCAGCACACGCGGCCGCAGCGGCGCGAGACGGGCCAGCCGATCCGGGTCGCGATCGCCGACGACTCGTACCTCGTCAGGAATGCGCTCGGTGAGGTACTCGGCCAGATCGGGAGCGTCGAGCTCGTAGCGACCGCAGAAGACGGGGATGGCCTCCTCGAATCCGTCGACACGATGAGCCCGGACGTCGTGATCATCGATATCCGGATGCCGCCGAGCGGCGATGACGAAGGCATCCGCGTCGCGACCGAGCTGCGCGAGGATCACCCCGAGGTCGGCGTCATCGTCCTGAGCCAGTTCTCCGACCCGCGCTATGCACTTGCGCTGCTCGAGGGCGGCGCGGAGGGCCGTGGATACCTACTCAAGGAGCGGGTCCATGACCGCGAGGAGCTGGCGTCCGCCATCGACATCGTTGCGTCAGGCGGGACCATGATCGACCCCACCGTCATCGAGGGGCTGATCGCCGCGGACCGGCGCCGGCGCGACTCGCCACTCGACGACCTCACACCGCGTGAACATGAGGTCCTGGCCGAGATGGCCCAGGGCAAGAGCAACGCCGCGATCGCTGAGTCGCTGGTCCTCACGAAGCGAGCGGTCGAGAAGCATGTCGGCGCGATCTTCCAGAAGCTCGCGCTCGAGGACGACGAGATCGTGAGCCGACGGGTCACCGCCGTGTTGCTCTTCCTCAGCGACGGCGACTGAGGCGTTTTCGAGGACGCCGGGAGGCTCTCCCACCTCCGCGCACGCTGGCGTGCGCTCTCGCCGGACGCGTGCCTGCGCCATCCCCACAAAGCGCCCGTCGTCCGACCATCGCTGTGGGCCGCATCCGCGGCGCGTGGCCATCGAGCGAGAGGGTGTCGATATGGACGTTCGAGCTGAAGCGCGCCGGCTGGCGTCGGTCGCGACCTTCTTCGTGTGGGTCGGCTGGATCGCGGTCGCCTACGCGGTCGTGGCGGGTGTGTTGTGGTGGATCGACCTCGCGTCGCGTGATGGCTTCTCCTTCCTCGAAGCGCTCGGCATCTCCCTCAATGCCGTCGGGGGACCGATCTTCCTCGCGCTGATCGTCGCCGGGCTGGGCCATTTCGTGCGCCTGTTCGCGATGGATGTCGCTTCCCGCGCCTGAGCGCTGCTAGCTCCGATACGACTGGATGAACGACCCGCCCGTTCAGCCGTCGTCGCTCTCGTGTGAGGTGAACACGGAACCTGCGCGTTCTCGAACGTAGCGGTCGACCGGCGCGACGACGTTCACCTCGATCCCGCTCGTCACGACGTCGATCGCAGGGGTCACCCGCGCCCGCATCCGTCGGACGGTCGTCACCACGATGTCGCCGCTCGCGACGCCGGCACCGATCAGGAATGCGGTCCCGGCGGCCCCGACGAGTCCCACGACCCGTGCCGCATCCGCCGGTGACAACAAGGCTTCGACGATCTGCAGGCCGGGCAACAGCGGCAGGACGGCCGGCACGGCCCACAGGGCCGCCGGTGCCTGAGCCCGGACGGCGATCGTCCGGCTGACCACACCGATGGCCAGCGCCGACACCAATGTCGCCACCGCAGGATCGATGCCGGCGTCGCGCATCCGGATCACGGCGATCCACGCGATCGCTCCCAGGAAGGATGCCCCGACTGCTGCGCCTCGCGGGTCGCCCAGCCGGATCGCATACCCCCCGACGGCGAAGAGTGCGGCGAGACCGGCCGCCGTCGCGCCCCACTCCGCGGTCCCGGTCGTGATCAGGGAGAGGTGGACCCCGAATGACGCTGCCGCGACAAGCGCCAGTGCCGTCCCCGCCGCGGCGCCGGCACCGAGCAGCAGCGCCTCTGCGAGACGGGCACTTCCCGAGATGATCGATTGGTCGATGAGATCACGGAAGCCCGACACCAGGGCATACCCCGGCAGGAATCGAAGCAGGCTGCCCGTCAACACGAGACCGCCGACGATCGGTAGCCCGAGCGCGACGAGGAGCGCGACGAGAAGCGTCGATGCGGCGACGCCGAAGAACGTCCGGAAGAACGGCGGAAGCTCGGATCGATCGAGGCTGGAGAGTGCCGGCTGGATCACGAGCGCGACTGCGAGCGTCGCGATGGCATCGAGCGGGGCACCGCCGAACACCACGGTGGAGCCGGCCGCGGAGACCGCTGGGGCGGCGAACGAGATCGCTCGTCCGTAGGGGGGAGGTTGACGGACCAGCTCGTCGAGCGCTCCTTCCGCGCCGGCGATATCCAGGTCGCCGGCCTTGATCCGCCGCACGACCGAAGACGCCGCGGCGAGACGTGCAAAGTCGCTGACCCGCTCCGGGACCGTATAGAGCAGCGTCGTCGGTGGGTGGCCGTCGGTCGGATCGTCATAGGAGATCGCGATCCCGGAGAACGTCACCGAGCGCTGGATCGGATCGATGCGGTAGGCCCGCCCCGTCGTGTCGATCGCAGTCTCGACGTCATCGGTCTGGGCACCGGAGCCGAGCATCGCGATCGCGACGCGCATGGCCAGGCGCAGGACCTGCCGCGGATCCGCGGCAGGAACGGTCGCGCCCCGATCGCCAGACGGGGCGTCGGGGCGCGAGTCGGTCGAAGGGACGGTCATGCCCCGAGGGCAGCGACCGTCAGATCCCGAGGATCTGCTTCTTCTTCGCCTCGAACTCTTCCTCCGAGATGATCCCCTGATCCTTCAGGTGGGCGAGCTTGCTGAGCTCCGCGACGTAATCGGGCTCCGCCGGGGCGGCCGGCGGAGGCGGCGCGTACTGCTGCGGCGCGGGCTCGTCATACCCGCCCTGGTCGGCGCCCTGCTGGTTCTGGTACATCGCCATCTGGCGGCGCGACGTGCGGCGGGCAGTCCGGCGGGCGACCCGCCGAGAGGGTCCGAACATCTTCGATGTCTCCTTCCTGGGTATCCGTTGGCTACGCGCCGGCCGGCTCGGCGGCACCCGCCTCGCTCTTGGCCGTCTCGGCGCGTGACAGCAGCGCCTGATCGGCGGCCGCCTCTTCTGCCTTCAGCAGACCGATCGCGACAAGATCGATGGGCGTCACGAACGTGCTCGCCACCGGGAAGCCGTTCGCCCGGTAGACGGCATCGCGAACGGGGATCGCCCAGCGGTGCTCGAGCAGGATGATCGCCGCCGCCGAGTCGGGCGGGATCTCCGCGAGGACGTCGAGCGCGTCGTCGAGCATCCCCTCGTCATCGGCCGCCGCCTCCGCCCCGAGAGCCGCACCGATCTCGGCGCCTTCCTCGCCGGCCGCCCCGAAGCCGATCAGTGCGCCGACGTAGGCGCCCAGCTCCTGGCGGTCCGCCGCGCCCATCTGGCTCAGCTCAAGGCTGGCGACGTTGCCCTCAGCGTCCTTGTAAACGGTCAATGAGTCGATCACCCGAACGACATCGCTATCGCGCAAGCGTCCGAGCTCCTCGATGACTTCGCCCTTGAAATCCGGCTTGTTGAAGCCGAGGACGATCAACTGCACGGGTCCGATCGACACGGCGTCACTCCTCTTTGGTGGTAGTCGACTGCACGCTAGTTTGGCGCATCCCCGCATTCATCACCCGAGACGGGTGATGACACCACCCGGCGCCCCGGTGTGTCGTAAGAACGAGTCGCGGAGCTGTCCGACGTCGCTCGCCGGCCTCCGCTCGCCGCCACGCAGCAACACGCGTCACCGGCCCCGGAACGCCCCGTCGCCGGGCTGGTCAGGAGGAAACCCAGATGGCTGCCGTCGTCCCATCCGAGTCCCAGCGCCCGGCCGCGACCGCATGGGAATTCGGCGTCCACTCGGAGGTCGGGAAGCTCCGGCGGGTGATGATCCATCGGCCCGATCTCGAGCTCAAGCGGCTCACCCCGAACAACCACGACGAGCTCCTATTCGACGACGTCCTGTGGGTCCGCCGCGCCCGCCAGCAGCACGACGCGTTCGCCGACCTGATGCGCGACCGGGGCATCGACGTGGTGTATCTCGAGGAGCTGCTCGCGGAGACCCTGCGGGCCGAGGATGCGAAGCAGTGGGTGCTCGATCGGGCGGTCACGCCGTTCACGGTCGGCGCCGGCATGTCCGACGAGATCCGGGCGTACCTCGATGAGGTCGACGCGGTCACACTCGCCGATCACCTGATCGGCGGTCTCACCGTCAGCGAGGGTCGCGACATCCTGGTCGGCAAGGGCGTTCGTGGCGTCGGGAACGGCGAGGTCACGAAGCGCTCGCTGGTCGTCGCTGCGATGGAGGACGACGACTTCATCCTCCGGCCGCTGCCGAACAGCTACTTCACACGCGACCCATCCGCATGGATCTACGGCGGCGTCGTCGTCAACCCGATGTACTGGCCGGCTCGGCGGCTCGAGGCCCTCAACGTCGAGGCCATCTACCGCTTCCATCCGAACTTCCGGGATGCCGGCTTCGACTTCTGGTACTCGCGGGAGCAGGAGGGTGAATCCTTTGGTCGCGCGAGCTCCGAGGGCGGCGACATCATGCCGATCGGGAATCGGACCGTGGCCATCGGGATGAGCGAGCGGACGACCGGTCAGATGATCGAGAAGATCGCGCTCGCCCTGTTCGCGAAGGGTGCCGCCGACCGGGTGATCGCGGCCGGCATGACCCGCGACCGCGCCCACATGCACCTCGACACGGTGTTCACCTTCCTCGACCGCGACAAGGTCACGATGTACCCCAAGGTCGTCGAGTCCATCACGGCGTATTCGGTCCGGCCGGCCGAGCAGGAAGGTGAGCTCGACATCCGCCGCGAGGACTCGTTCCTCGGCGCGATCAAGGACGCCCTCGGGCTGAAGGACATCACGGTCGTCGGCACAGGCGGCGATGCGTCCCAGGCCGAGCGTGAGCAGTGGGACGACGGCAACAACGTCGTGGCCCTCGAGCCCGGCGTGGTGGTCGGGTACGAACGGAACGAATTCACCAACACGCTCCTGCGCAAGGCAGGGGTCGAGGTCATCACCCTCGATGGGTCCGAGGTCGGCAAGGGACGGGGCGGTGGCCACTGCATGACCTGTCCGCTCCTGCGCGACCCGGTCTGATCGACACCGCGACCAACGGAACGACGACCAGCACGACGACCGACGACGGAGGACGACATGGCGACGCTCACCCCGACCCCCAGCCTCAAGGGTCGCAACTTCCTCAAGGAACTCGATTACACGCCAGAGGAGATCCGCTATCTCCTCGATCTGGCCGCGGAGCTCAAGGCCGCCAAGAAGGCCGGCACCGAGACCGAGCACCTGCGCCAGAAGGAGATCTGCCTGATCTTCGAGAAGACTTCGACGCGGACCCGGTGCTCGTTCGAGGTCGCTGCGTATGACCAGGGTGCCCACGTGACATACCTCGACCCGGTCTCATCGCAGATGGGTCACAAGGAGACCATCAAGGACACCGCTCGAGTGCTCGGCCGCCTGTACGACGGGATCGAATACCGCGGGTTCGATCAGGACATCGTCGAGGTCCTGGCCGCGAACGCCGGTGTCCCGGTGTGGAACGGCCTGACCGACGAGTTCCACCCGACCCAGATCCTGGCGGACATCCTCACGATGCGTGAACACTCGAGCAAGCCGATCGAGCAGATCGCCTTCGCGTTCCTTGGCGATGCCGCGAACAACATGGGCAATTCGCTGATGATCGGGGCCGCCAAGCTCGGGATGGATGTCCGGCTGGTCGCGCCGCGCATCCGCTGGCCGCACGACGACCTCGTCGCGCAGGGACGCGCGATCGCGGCAGAGACGGGCGCCCGGATCACCCTGACGGAATCCGTCGAAGAGGGCGTCGACGGCGCCGACTACCTGTACACGGACGTGTGGGTCTCGATGGGCGAGCCCAAGGAGGTCTGGAAGGATCGGATCGCCGAGCTCTCGCCGTACCAGATCAACGCCAAGACGATGGCCGCGACGAACAACCCTGACACGAAGTTCATGCACTGCCTGCCGGCCTTCCACAACGCGGATACCAAGGTCGGCGCGGAGATGGCGGCGGAGTTCGGGATCACCGAGATGGAGGTCACCGAGGAGGTCTTCGAGTCGCCGGCGTCGATCGTGTTCGACCAGGCCGAGAACCGGATGCACACGATCAAGGCGATCCTCGTCGCCACGATCGGCAACTGAGGGTCGGACACGATGCGGATCGTCGTCGCGCTCGGGGGGAACGCGCTGCTCCAGCGCGGTCAGCCGATGACCGCCGACCAGCAGCGTGAGAACGTCCGGGTGGCCGCCGAACAGCTCGCGCCCGTCGCTGCCGAGCACGAGCTCGTCATCTCACACGGCAACGGGCCGCAGGTCGGCTTGCTGTCGCTGCAGGCCTCTGCCTACGAGGCGGTCGAGGCCTACCCGCTGGATGTCCTCGGCGCCGAGACCGAGGGGATGATCGGCTACATGATCGAGCAGGAGCTCGGCAACATCCTGCCGGCCGACCGGCCGTTCGCCTCGCTCTTGACGATGGTCGAGGTGGACCCCGACGACCCGGCATTCGCCGACCCGACCAAGTTCATCGGCCCGGTCTACGACAAGGCCGAGGCCGAACGGCTCGCCGCAGAAAAGGGTTGGGAGATCAAGCCCGACGGCGACAAGTGGCGGCGCGTCGTCGCGTCACCCCAGCCGAAACGGATCTTCGAGATCCGGCCGATCCGCTGGCTGCTGGAGCGCGGGTGCGTCGTCATCTGCGCCGGCGGCGGCGGCATCCCGACGATGTATGCCCCGGGTACCCGCAAGCTCGTCGGGGCGGAAGTCGTTATCGACAAGGATCGGGCGAGCGCGCTCCTGGCCGAGGAGCTCGGCGCGGACCTCTTCGTCATGGCCACCGACGTCGACGCGGTCTACCGCGATTTCGGGACGCCGAACCAGGCTCCGGTCGGGCGGGCGACGCCGCAGGAGATCCGCGATCTCGACCTGCCCGCCGGCTCGATGGGGCCGAAGGTCGAGGCAGGGATCGCATTCGCCGAGCACACCGGCAAGCCCGCGGCGATCGGCCGCTTGGCCGAGATCAGGCAGGTGATCGCCGGGGAGCGCGGCACGCGCATCGAAACCGCGGGCGTCGCGGCCCAGGCTTGATGGAGGGATGTCGATGACCGCCGCCGCCCCCGCCGTCGAGGCGGAGCCTGCCAAGCGAGGGCTCAAGCTTCCTTCGGCCTACACCATCCTCTTCATCCTGATCGTGGCGGTCGCGATCGCGACGTGGATCATCCCGGCGGGTCGCTACGACTACAACGACGACGGGACGCCGATCCCCGGGACCTACCACCCCGTCGAGCAGAACCCTGCTCGCATCATCGTCGACTCGCTCACCGCGCCGATCAACGGCCTCTACGGCATCACCGGCGAGGACGGCTCGATCTCCTATTACAACAGCGGCGAGCTCTTCGGCGCGATCGACGTGGCGCTGTTCATCCTCGTGATCGGCGGATTCCTCGGCGTCACGATGCAGGCGGGCGCGATCCAGGCGGGGATCGGACGTGTCGTCGAAAGCCTGCGCGGCCGCGAGCGCCTGATGATCCCGATCCTGATGGCGCTGTTCGCGCTCGGCGGTACCACGTTCGGCATGGCCGAGGAAAGCCTCGCGTTCTATGTCCTTGTGATCACCGTCATGGTCGCGGCTGGGTACGACTCGCTCACAGGGGCGGCCATCCTGCTCCTCGGGTGCGGCATCGGCGTGCTCGGGTCGACGATCAATCCGTTCGCGACAGGCATCGCCTCCGGATTCGCAGGCACTGGTATCGATGAAGGCCTGATCGGGCGACTGGTGATCCTCATCATCGGCTGGGCTGCCGGTGTCTGGTGGGTCATGCGCTATGCCGCGCGGATCAAGGCCGAGCCGGCGCGCTCGCTCATCGCCGCTGACCGAGCGGAGATCGACTCGCATTTCGCCGCGACGTCCGACGGGCAGGCGGCCGCCATGACCAGCCGCCAGAAGCTCGTCCTCGGGCTCTTCTTCCTGGCGTTCGTCGTGATGATCATCGGGGTCGTCCCGTGGGCCGACCTCGGCATCCAGCGGATCCCGACCCACTACTGGTGGTTCCCGGAGATGACGGCGTCGTTCCTGCTGTTCTCGATCCTCATCGGGTTCGCGGCGCGCAGCTCCGAGACGAACTTCGTCGAGAGCTTCGTCAACGGCGCTCGAGATCTTCTCGGCGTCGCCCTGATCATCGGGATCGCGCGAGGCGTGACCGTGATCATGACCAACGGTCAGATCACCGACACGATCCTCAATTCGGCCGAGCAGGCCGTGTCCGGGCTCGGTGGTGTCGCGTTCATCAACCTGATGTTCGCCTTGTTCCTGCCGCTGTCGTTCCTGATCCCATCGTCGTCGGGGCTGGCCACGGTGGCGATGCCGATCATGGCTCCGCTCGCCAGCTTCGCGAATGTGCCCCCCGAGCTCGTGGTGACCGCATACCAGACCGGGAACGGGCTGGTGAACCTGATCACGCCGACATCGGCGGTCGTGATGGGTGGGCTGGCGATCGCGCGGGTGGGCTATGGCACGTGGATCAAGTTCGTGTGGCCCCTATTGGTGATCCTCGCGATCCTGTGTATGGCTGTCATGTCGATCGCCGTCCTGCTCGGCTGACCGACGAAACAAGAGCGCAGAGGTGGTGCGAACATGACCGAGCGATACGCGATGACAGCGGGCGAACCGCCGGTCTGGCACGCCATGAGCGGGGAAGAAGCGTTGGCGGCCCAGAAGGTCCAGCAGGAGACCGGGCTGTCCGACGCGGAGATCGCGACCCGCACGCAGACCTACGGCCCGAACAAGTTCGCGGATGCGCCGAAGGAGCCGACCTGGAAGGCGTTCCTGCGGCAGTACGGCGACCCGATGCAGATCGTCCTGCTCATCGCCGGCGGGGTCAGCCTGTTCCTGCCCGACCAGTTCGCAACGGGTGTCCTGCTGATCGGGCTGACCCTGCTCAACGCCTTTCTGGGAATGAGCCAGGAAGGCAAGGCCGAGGCGAGCGTCGCAGCCCTTCAGAAGATGATGGTCGTCCAGGCCAAGGTGCGCCGCGGCGGCGAGGTCGTCCAGGTCCCCATGGAACGACTCGTGCCGGGCGACATCGTGAATGTCGAGGCGGGCGACCTGATCCCGGCCGACGGGCGGATCCTGCGCGCGGCGACGCTTGAGATCGACGAATCGGCCCTGACCGGCGAAAGCGCGCCTGTCCCGAAGGGCATCGACCCGGTCGCTGCCGAGGCCGCGCTCGGCGACCGCATCGACATGGCGTTCATGAACACGCAGGTGACCCGCGGCGCGGCGACGTTCGTCGTGACGGCGACGGGCATGGCGACGGAGGTCGGCCACATCTCCGACATGCTGCAGGGGCAGACCGCCGAGGCGACGCCGCTCACCAAGCAACTGAACAAGCTGACCAACCAGATCCTCATCATCGCCGGCGTCGCGCTGGCGATCTCCATCGGTCTCGGTCTGGCGCGCAAGCAGCCCTTCGATGTCCTGTTCCTGTCGGCCGTGGCCTTCTCGGTGTCGGCCATCCCGACCGGTCTGCCGGCCGTCGTGACCACGATCCTCGCCGCCGGGACATCGACGCTCGCGGCCGCCGGCGCGATCGTCAAGCGCCTGCGATCGGTCGAGACGCTCGGTTCTACGTCGGCCATCAACTCGGACAAGACCGGGACACTGACGCTGAACCAGATGACCGCCGTCCAGATGGCGATCGTCGGGCAGCGATTCACCATCAGCGGTGAGGGCTACTCGCCTGTCGGTCAGATCGCCGGCGAGGCCGGGAAGGGCGAGGTGCCTCTCGAGCGCTACCTGCTGCCGATGGCCCTGTGCGCGGATGCTGTCGCCAAGGACGGTGGACTGGTCGGCGATCCGACCGAGGGCGCGCTCGTCGTGCTTGCCGCCAAGGGTGGCGTCGACCCGGTCCTGACCCGCCAGAAGTACCCGCGCATGGCCGAGGTCCCGTTCGACGCCGCGTACAAGTTCATGGCCACGTTCCATCGGATGAACGACGAGAACGGCCGTGACGTCGTGCGCTGCTACGTCAAGGGTGCGCCGGACCAGCTGCTTGCCCGGTCCACCGGCGCGATCCAGGGCGACGGGACCGTCATGCCGATCACGGGCGACGGCAAGGACCGCTATATGGCCGAGAACCAGCGGCTCGGCGAGCAGGGCCTGCGTGTGATGGCGACGGCCTATCGCGACCTCGATCCCGCGACGTTCGATTCGACCGCGGCGGACATGTTGCCGCTCGTGGCGGATCTCACCCTGCTTGCCCTCGTCGGCATCGTCGACCCGGCCCGGCCGGAGGCACGCGATGCGATCGCCAAGGCGAAGGCCGCCGGCATCCAGACCCGGATGATCACCGGCGACCACGCGGTCACGGCGGCGGCGATCGCCTCACAGCTCGGGATCGAGGGTCGCGCGATCACCGGTGCCGAGTTCGCCGCGATGAGCGACGCGGAGCTCGAACGTCAGATCGAGGGTGTCGGAGTCATCGCGCGCGTCGCGCCAGAAGACAAGGTCCGCCTCGTCGACATCCTCAAGCGCAAGGGTCACGTCGTCGCGATGACCGGTGACGGCGTCAACGATGCGCCGGCGCTGAAGCGTGCTGATATCGGCGTCGCCATGGGCATCACCGGCACCGAGGTCTCGAAGGAGGCTGCCGTGATGATCCTCACCGACGACAACTTCGCGACGATCGTCAAGGCGGTCGAGCTCGGTCGCGCGCTGTACGACAATCTCGTGCGGTACATCCGCTTCCAGATGGCGGCACTGTTCGGCTTCATCGCGACATTCCTGGGCTCGAGCCTGTTGTTCATCGCAGGGGGCCTACCGTTCCTGCCGCTCCAGACGCTCTATGTGAACTTCACGGTCCAGGTGGCGCTCGCCATCGGGCTCGGCTACGGCAAGCCCCGTCCCGACCTGATGCATGACGCTCCACGTTCGCCGGAGGTCCCGATCCTGTCGCGGCGCCTCATCGTCTGGCTCGTCGTGGCCGGACTCACGATGGCCGTGGTGACGCTCGGCATCATCTCGTGGGCGACGCCGCAGTACGGAGAGGACGTGGCACGGACGATGGGCGTCGTGGCCTTCTCCCTGACCAACATCTGGTTCGCGCTCGAGACCGCGGACGAGGAGAAGTCGGTCTTCAGCTCGGAGACGCTCCAGAACCCGACGCTTCTCAAGGCCGCCGGGATCGCGTTCCTGTTCACCATCCTTGCCACCGAGCTCAGGATCACGAACACGATCCTCGATACGGTCAACCTGACCGTCCAGCAGTGGATGACGGCCTTCGTCGTCTCGCTGGCGGTGCTCGTCATCGCCGAGGTGAAGAAGCTCCTGAAGATCCGGACGACGACGGTGCCGGCGCTCGCGGCGACCGAGCCGGCGTCGGCCGCCGCCTGAGGCGTCCTTACGCTGGGGCCGCCCCGGATCCCCGGGCGGCTTCGTCACGTGCGACGAGTGTGGCGTGGGGCGCAGCGGCCGCTGGTCGAGAACCGCGTCCGTTTCGCGTCAGGCTGTCAGCGCCTCGTTCGGTGGCGCTCCATCGAGCAGACCAAGGGCGCGAGCGCGGTCGACGGCCTCTGACCTCGACGTGGCCTCGAGCTTGCGGTAGATCGACTTCGCCTGGGTCTTGATCGTGTTCGACGAGCGGCCCAGTTGCGCGGCGATCTCCGGCAAGGAACGGTGGGTGGCGAGGATCGGTAGCAGCCGAAGCTCCGCCAGGGTGAGCATGGAGGCGCCCGCCGGCCCCTCGATCGACCGCTCGAGGTGACCCCGAAGCTCCTCGATCTCCTCCACGAGGACGCCCATGGCTGGGTCGCGCCCGACGACCTCTTCGGCCTCGCCGAGCACGGTGTCTGCGGCGGTCGGGTCGGCGAGCGCCAGCAGCGCCCAGGCCAAGTCCAGACGCGCGCGGATGGCGAGCCATGGGACCGCGTGCCCCACGTTCGAGCGAAGTCGCTGCGCGCGGACGGCGTCCGCGGTGGCCTGATGCAACGCCCCACGACGTGCCGCGATCCGCGCGGACATCGCATCGACCGCCGTGCCTGCCGCACCTTCCGCGACCTCGCCGTCGAGGGCGATCGTGCGCGCCTGCCGGGCCAGGGCTTCCGCCACGGTCCAGTCACCA